>CBDVDB010000076.1:0-9068 GCA_965372625.1 uncultured Nitrospinaceae bacterium | reverse complement strand
GGACCAAACCCCTTTTTCCGGGTTTTATAGATGAACTGCTCATCGGTCATGCCGGCTTTTTTCTCATCGGCAAACGCTTGGTGCAGATGATCGTAGATTTCTTTTTTAAATTCCGCGGGGAAATGCGCGCTTTCGTAAATCATGTTCTGAAAATTCGTCGCCAGGTGAATCTCCGCCGTTTCCAACTCAGGAAATTTATGGAACAACTCGGCGGGCAGGGTGGAGGCCCCATGCTGTACCGCTCCGGCCAAATGGTATTGATCGCGTGAAATGCGGGACAGGTTTTCCAGGGTATCAAAATCGAGCTGGACTTCCGCCACGGTGCCGTCCGGCAGGGGAACGCCGCCATGGCTGGTCCCCGTCTGGATGGAGATTTTGCTGATCCCCTTAGTGTCCGGGTTGACCTTCGCCAGATGCTCGTTGAAATTATCCATGTAGGCCCGAAGTTCGGCCTCGTTGCTGTTTTCCTTGCCCACTTCGCCGATTTCTCCCCCCACGGATATGGTGACGCCTTCCGGTTCCTGCTCGCGGACAAATTGAGTCAAATCCACTCCCACCTCATAGTTCAGGCGTTGTTGTTCGTTGACGTCGTCATGATCCAAGGTGACCAGCGTTGAGGTGTCTATGTCGATATTGTAAAATCCGGCGCTGATGGCCTCGCGGATCAAATCCTTGAGGCCGCTGACCTCTTTCGCCCGGTCTTCGTGATATTTTTTGGCGTTGATCTGGAAATGATCGCCCTGAACGAACACCGGTCCGCGAAATTGTTCCCTGATCGCGGCGGCCAGAATGACGGCCATCAATTCGTGCGGCCGCTGGAAGGTATAGCCGATTTCCGACTTGGCGATCTCGAAAATAAAGGCGCCGCAATCGGTGTCCTTGGCGGTGCGGAAAATGGCGCGGGACATTTCATAAGGCAATCCCCTCACATTCAGGGCGGGTACCGTGTATCCCTTGTTTTCGCCCCGGCCACGCGCTTCGTAGAGATCCTGTATCGAGGCGGGAACGATTCCCAGGTGTTGAGCGACGGACTTGATGATATACCGGCAATGCCCGCGTACTTCCTTATTTTCGTTCAACACCGAATTTTTGACCAGCGTGTCCAGCGGGAGGCCGAGTAATTTATCTTCATCCTCTAAATCAACGGCGCCGTTGGCGAGACCTATTACGCCTTTGAGGTGATCCGCTATGTCCTGTTTGCCGGAAAATAACATCAGAACTCTCCTTTATCGGCCCAAGGGCTTAAAAATCAATGGGATCAAGCCTTTGTGAGCCGCAACCACTGGAAAATCAATGGATTTTGTGATTAATTGTGAGTTTGGGTAAACACGCAGTTGTTGTCTCGAACCCTACGAAATATGTTTGAACGGGTGACCCTATTGTTCAAACTCATTTTGTGAGGATTATAACCCAATCCACGGCGCATGAGGATTTAAAAATGGGTCAGGGAGGGTGTAGGGCTTTATAAATAGGGGCTTTTGTATTGACACCCCTTATATTTTTGCTAAAATTGCGCAAGCAATTGACACTGTTGGTTTTTTAGGACTATGCGTCCTATCATCTCATCCAAAGGCAGACTTCACGGATTTTTCACCTGAAATCAATTCAAATTGAGTTTATAGATTTTGAAGGGAGAGCTTAACCCAATGTTTAAGAATATTTACATTCCAGTCGACAACTCCGACTATTCGAATGCCTGTATTGATATGGCTTTGGAATTGGCCGAGGGATCGGATACCACGATCACCGCCAGCCATGTGTATGCCGCCAAGATGCACGACGTCCGTTTCCGTCAAATGGAAAGCGGCCTGCCCGAGGAATATCAGGACGAGCAGGAACTTGAAAAACAACGGGCCATTCACGATCAACTCATCACCAAGGGAATGGAAGTCATCACCGACTCCTACCTGGATGTGCCGAAATATAAATCCAAGGCCCGGGATATTCCTTTTGTCGGTAAATCGCTGGAGGGGCGCAACTGGATCGAACTGGTCCGGGATATCAAGGAATCCAATTATGATCTGGTCATTATGGGAGCTCTCGGTCTGGGCGCCATCAAGGACAGCCAGATCGGTACCGTGACCGAACGGGTGATCCGCCGGATCGAAACCGATACCCTGATCGTCCGGCATGTGCCCGCCATTCACCAAGTGAAATCGTCCAGCGGAAAAATTGTCGTTGCCGTAGACGGCAGTGGTTATTCTTATGGTGGATTGAAAACCGCGATTGATCTGGCAAAAGCTCTGAACAAACCTCTGGAAGTCATTTCCACCTTCGATCCGTATTTTCACTACGCCATGTTCAACAGCCTGACTGGCGTTCTGTCCAAGGATGCCGCCAAGGTGTTCAAGTTTGAACAGCAGGAAAAACTGCACGAAGATATCATCGACAAAGGCCTCGCGAAAATTTACCAGTCTCACTTGGAAGTGTCCCGCCAAATCGTGGAAGACGAAGGGTTGGAATGCACCATTCGCCTGCTGGACGGCAAGGTGTTTGAAAAAGTCCTGCAATATGCGCGGGAAGAAAATCCTTACTTGTTGGTTCTGGGCCGCATTGGTGTGCATAGCACGGCGGATATGGATATCGGCGGCAATACGGAAAATCTGCTCCGCATGGTTCCGTGTAACGTCTATTTGTCCAGCAGGGTTTACAAACCGTCGGTCGATCTGCTGGCGGAAGAAAGCATCGGCTGGACCGCCGAAGCCAAAGAGCGGCTGAAGAGAATCCCCGGGTTTGTCCGCCCGATGGCGACTTCCGCTATTCTGCGCTACGCATTGGAGCGCGGACACAGCATGATTACCTCCAGCGTTATTGGCGAAGCGTGTGAGAAAATTCTGCCCGCTGGCGCCATGCAGGCCATGTACAACATTGGCGATCAGATGCGCGACAAGATGGCCAAAGGCGAAGATCCTCTGGAAGGCATGATCGAGGATCGGCAACGTGGTTTGGAAGCCAAGTTTGCCGAAGAAGTTGAAAAAGTTCAGGCGCAAAAAACCTTGAAGTGCAACGAATGCGGCACCGTGGTGCTCGATGATGTCGTGAAATGCGGAGTCTGCGGCGCCGGTTCGGAGAGTCTGTTCGCCATGGATAAGTCGGAGTTCCAAGCCGATAGTCAGGAACAGAAAGAATCCCAGACGGTGACGACTTTTGATTCCGTTCAAATCACTTGGACAAAGGATGCGTTGGATTACCTGAACCAGTTTCCCGAAGGCCACATTCGCCGAAGAGCGCACGCCCGTATCGAGAAAAATGCGCGCATACAGAAAATCACCACCATTTCCGTGGCTTTTGCCAAAAACCTGCTGAACGATAAAGACGCGGAACCTGAAAAATCCGTTGAAGGAAAAGGTAATGGCAACGGCCATGAGGCGGTGGGCAGCCCCGCAGCCGGATTTAAAACCTATGGAGAACTGGAAAAATTTGAGGGAAAAAATTTCAGCATCGGTATCGAGATTGACCCCGGTCAATTTTTCTGGGCTGACGAGGCCATCGCCAGAATTGAAAAAGTGCCTCAGGGCTTCATGAGGGATAACACCATGGAGCGGGTTCTCGACTATGCCCACTCGGTAAAGGCCCATCAAATCAGTCTGGAAATTTGCGAGAAGGGGATTGAGGAATCCGTCAAGGTCATGAACGAAATGGTCAAAAACGGGGCCACTCTGGAAGATTTTCTCCCGCAAAAGGATTAAATTCGGAAAACGAACCCATCCTGTATGGGCGTATTGAAAGGTCTCCGAATTGCCGCAATTTTAAGACACAACCCCTGATCCGTTGCTCCGGTTTTAACAGACAGGGGTTCTTCATTTCTGATTGATTTCCCCTTCCTAAACCCTCCCGGTACGGCTTATAATATTCCAATGGACTTGAAACTCTACAAACGCCTGATCCGAAACCTCATCCCCTACAAGGGAAAAGTAATCATTATTCTTTTTACCTCGGTACTCGTGGGGGCGCTGTCCACCTCGCCGGTTCCCCTGGTTAAGGAAGCCCTCGATAAAATATTCATCGGAAAAGACGCCGACATGTTGAAGTTGATCCCATTCATCCTGATCGGGCTTTATTGTCTGAAGGGCGGCCTGCGATATTTCCAGAGTTGCCTGATTTTCAGGATCGGTTGGGAATTGGTGGCAACAATCCGCATGGATATCTTTAAACATATCCACAAACTGCCCTACGGATTTTTTGAGAAGGATACCACCGGCGTACTCATGTCACGGGCGGTGAATGACGTCAACATGATGATGCTGACTCTTGCCAAACAGGTCAAGGATGCCTTGCAGAGCGTCGTCATGTTTTTCGGATTGATGTTCTGGATATTTTATCTGAAATGGGATTGGGCGTTGATCTCCATTTTTGTTATTCCTTTTGCCCTGATTCCCGTTGCTACGGTGGGACGAAAACTGCGTCATTTGGGAAGAAGAGGGCAGGAGATTATTGCCGACATCAATTCCACCCTGCTTGAATCTTTTTCGGGAGTCAAAATTGTAAGGGCCTTCGGCCTGGAAAAAATTGAAGAGAAAAAACTGAATAAGCATAATCAGGCTTTTCTCGATAATATGAGAAAAAACGTAAAATATACCGAATTAACCTCGCCCTTGATGGAGGTTCTGGGGGTGGTGGCCGGTTCCGTCGTTCTCTGGTACGGGGGAATGCAGGTGATGAGCGGCGAGGTGACGCAGGGAACTTTCTTCGCGTTTGTTCTGGGTATGTTCATGATGTACGACCCCATGCGGATTCTGTTTAAAACGTATACCGACGTGCAAATGGCGATAGCCGCTTCCGAACGTGTTTATTCCATCCTGGATGAAGAACCGGAAAAAATGCGTGACGGGAAAATGAAAATGAAAGGCTTTCAGGATAAAATCGAATACAAAAATGTTTCCTTCAAATATCCGTCACGCGATGCGCTAGTCCTGAATAACATCAACCTGACCGTTAACAAATCCGATGTTCTGGCTATTGTTGGAATGAGTGGTGCCGGAAAAACCACCCTGGCGGACCTTCTTTTTAAATTTTTTATTGTAACCGATGGGGAAATTCTCATTGACGGAGTGAACATTAATGATTTGAACAGTCAATCCCTGCGCAATCATATTGCCCTGGTGACGCAGGAAACTTTTTTGTTCAATGATACCATCCTGGCCAATATTCAGTTTGGGAATTCCCAAGCCACACACAAGGAAATTATGGCCGCCGCCCAAGCGGCTCATGTCGACAGTTTCATCCAGCATTTGGATGATGGCTTTGATACGGTTATCGGGGAGCGCGGCGTGATGCTTTCCGGCGGTCAACGACAACGCATCGCTATTGCCCGAGCCATTTTGAGAAATGCCCCGATTCTGATTCTCGATGAAGCCACCTCCGCGCTCGATTCCGAATCGGAAAGGCTGGTTCAGGATGCTCTGCATGGCCTCATGGCGCATCGGACCACCTTCGTCATCGCCCATCGATTGTCGACCATCAAAAATGCCGACCGGATTATTGTCATGGAGCATGGCGAAATCATCGGTTCCGGTACTCACGACGAATTGATGTCCGAATGCGCTCAATATCAGAAGTACTATGAGATGCAGGTCATGGAATAGATCAAAACCGATTTTTCTGTAGCGAATTATGCTGTTTAAAAATGTCTACATTGAGTCGCTGGGTTACCATTTGCCTGAGAATGTGGTGACTTCGGAAGACCTGGAACAAAGGCTCGCGCCGCTGTATGAAAAGTTGAAGCTTCCTTTCGGGCGGCTGGAAATGATGAGTGGCATCCGGGAGCGCCGGTTTTTTGAAAAAGGCGCGTTCCCCAGCCAGGTCAGTTCTGTCGCGGGGGAACACGCGTTGTCTAAAACCGAAGTGGACCGTAAACATATCGGTTGCCTGGTTTCCGGTTCCGTTTGCCGGGATTTTCTTGAACCCGCCACCGCCTCTGTGATTCATCATAATCTGAAACTTCCCAACGCCTCACACGTGTTCGATATTTCCAATGCCTGCCTCGGGGTTTTGAATGGAATGGTGCATATTGCGAACATGATTGAAATGGGTCAGATTCAAGCCGGCCTGGTGGTGGCGGGAGAAAACGGCGGACCGCTGGTCGATACGACCATCGAAACTTTATTGGCCGATCCCAATCCCACTCGCACAAAAATTAAAACCGCCTTTGCTTCCCTGACCATCGGTTCCGCGGCGGTGGCTGTTTTGCTGGTGCATAAGAATCTTTCCAGTAAAGGCCATCGGCTGATCGGGAGTGTCGCAAGGGCCGAAACCCGCTTCAACGATTTGTGCCAGGGCACCGAGGATATGGGAATGGGGGCCGACTCGTCCCCTCTCATGCAAACCGATTCCGAGACTTTGATGAAGGAAGGTTGCCAGTTGGCGAAAGACACTTGGGAGTTAACCCAATCCACGTTCGGTTGGTGCAATCAGGATGTGGATAAGGTTTTCTGTCATCAGGTCGGTCATATACAAAGAAAATTAATGTACGAAACTCTGGGTCTGGATTTGGAAAAAGATTATTCCACTTTGGAGTATCTCGGGAATACCGGATCGGCCGCCTTGCCGGTGACCCTCGCCATCGGGGAAGAAAAGGGAGCCGTGAAAAAGGGCGATACGGTGGCTTTGCTGGGAATCGGCAGTGGACTCAACTGCCTGATGATGGGCGTGGAATGGTGAGCGGGTTCTCCATCGAACCGTTTCGCGACCTGTATCCTTTTGATTCCCGGTTCCTGGAAATAGAATCCCACCGCATGCATTATCTGGACGAAGGGCAGGGCGAACCTCTGCTGATGCTCCACGGCAATCCTACCTGGTCGTTTTATTACCGCAATCTCATCAAGGGAATGAGAAACCAGTTTCGTTGTGTGGTTCCGGATCACATGGGCTGCGGACTCTCTGACAAACCGCAGGATTATAATTACACCCTTTCCCAGCATATTGATAATCTGGCTGCGCTGGTCGATCATCTTAATCTGGATAATCTTACTCTGGTGATGCACGACTGGGGCGGGTCGATCGGCATGGGCTTTGCCGTCCGCAAACCTGAAAAAATCAAACGGCTTATAATTTTTAACACCGCCGCTTTTATTTCGGACCGCATTCCTTTCAGCATCAACCTTTGCCGGAACTCCGTTATCGGTCCGCTGGCAATCCTCAAATTCAACCTGTTCGCAAAAATGGCGGCATCGTGGGCCAGCAAACAATCCGGACGCATGGTGGGCCGGGTGCGGAAAGGCTATCTGGCACCCTACAATTCTCCCGAAAACCGCATCGCGAACTTGCGGTTTGTACAGGATATTCCCATGTCACCGGATATTCCCAGTTACCCGGTGGTGGAGCATATCGAATCGCAGTTGGGTTATTTCCGGGACCGTCCGGTTCTGATCATCTGGGGCATGCAGGATTTCTGTTTCAACGATTACTTTCTGGACCGGTGGAAAAAATATTTTCCGAAGGCCGAGGTGCATGAAGTCGAGCAGGCCGGCCATTATGTGGTAGAGGACGCCGATGAGACCATCATCCCCTGGATGATTGAATTTTTGCGAAAAAATGAAATTTAATATTTTTTTGGCTTGACTCTGTACTTAAATACAGGGTTTATATTTATAGTGAGGAAAATATGGATACCTTGACTCGAAGCGAACTGGCCCGGAAGAGCGGGGTCAATATTGAAACACTGCGCTATTATGAAAAGCGCAAACTGATCGATCCTCCTCCGCGGTCGGAGTCCGGATACCGGCTTTATACTCCGGCGGATGCTTCACGGATTCGATTTATAAAGAACGCCCAGAAACTGGGATTCACTTTAAATGAAATAAGAGACCTGTTGAAGCTCCGCATTAAAAAAAATTCAAATTGCGATTCGGTTTTAAAAAAGGCTCAAATCAAGCGCGAGGAAATCAAGTTGAAAATCCAGGACCTGCAATCGATGAAACGAGCTCTGGAACGGCTGATTCATAAATGCGAACAATCCATACTCACCGAGGATTGCCCGATTCTCGCCAGCTTTGAACCGAAAACAAAATCTTGAGAGGAAGAAGGTATGGATAAGATAAAAGTAACAGGTATCGGAGGCCTCTTGGCTGGAGTTGTTGGGTCCGTTTGCTGCGTAGGCCCTGCTGTGTTAGCCGGCCTGGGATTTGGGACGGCGGCTGTCAGTTTTGCCCGGGATTTTGGTTTTCTCCATATACCACTGATGGTTCTGGCAGTCGTTTTATTGGGAACAGCTTTTTATTTACGGAGCCGCAAAGTCGGCTCACAGGAGGAAAGCTCTGCCGCCTGTAGCGTGGAAGCCGGGAAATGGCAAAGTAAAAATATTTTTCTTTGGGCCGCTACTGCCATTACCGCAGCTCTTTTTGCTTTTCCCTATCTTCGGTGAATTATCATGAAAACATTTTTACGATATAAAATTGCCGCTTTGTCCGCCATGATTTTAATTGCCTGTCCTCTGGTCCTGCATGCCGAGTCAGACGATAAACCAAAAGTGAAAATGCTTCAGCAGGTTCAACTTAAAGTGGCCGGTCTCAAATGCGAAAGCTGTATCCCCGATGTTCGAAAATCTTTAAAGCGGGTGGATGGAGTGCACTTCGCTGAGATCACTCATTTTGATAAAGCCGGCAGTACAACAGTGGTGGAAACCGTGCCGGGGAAAGTCGAGGGAGCACAACTGGTATCCGCTTTGGAAAGTGATGGTTTTAAAGCCGAGATTTTATCTGTCGGCGAACCCCGGGAAGTAATCCTGGGAACGGATTCGGGATTCAGTTTCTTTGGCCTGTTTAATCAGGATTAGTTCAATTGTTAATGCTTCCCAATAATTTGGATGGAGAGAAAGAATGGAAATTGAATTTTTGTATTTTGAGGGTTGTCCCCATCATGAACCCGCCCTTCAACTTCTGGAAAAAGTGATGGACGAGGAAGGGATATCCACGCCGGTCAAAAAAACTGACGTGGTCTCGGATTCCATGGCCCAGGAAGTTCGTTTCGCGGGATCCCCCTCGATCAGGATCAATGATCAGGATATCGAAGCGGAGGGTATCGCTGAGCAGGGATATGGCCGGAAATGCAGGATTTATTCGGTGGATGGA
>CBDVDB010000075.1:0-9168 GCA_965372625.1 uncultured Nitrospinaceae bacterium | reverse complement strand
CGCAAATGATTAGAACGACCTATATTGGCCACGCCTGCCTGTTGATTCAATCCCGGGATTGTACCCTGTTGACGGACCCCGTCTGGTTTGATCCGCATTGGGAGGAGATCAATGTTCTCTGTCCCAGCATTATTCTGGATTTGGAAAAAGTGCCTCAGGTGGACATATTGAATATTTCTCACATCCATATGGATCATTTTGACGTCCGCACTCTGGCTTATCTCCGGAATTCCAAAATCCTGTCGCCCGATGTCAGAGTCTTCGCGCCCGATGACGATATCATGCTGGAGATTCTGAGAGAGTTGGATTACAAAGAAATCGAGGTGGTCGAGGCTTTTGAGCCAAAAAAAATTAAGGACATCACTCTAACCTACACGCCCTCCATTCTCCCCAAGGGGGAGCCTCCGGAGCATGGCTTTCTCGTCAACGACGGCGAAGTCACGATATGGAACCAGGTGGATTCGGTGGTGACGCCGCCGATCATCCAATATATTCATAAATTATACAACCAATTGGACTTGGCCCATGTCCGGTTCGAGACCCTTTTGGAAGGGAATTTCACCTTCAATCAACCGCTCAAACTGCCGTTTGTGGAATACCACTCCTTTCTCAAGATGGTCAAAATGCTGGGCCCCAAATTCATCCTCCCCGGGTCAGCGGCCTTCCGGTATATCGACGAATTCGGTTTCCTCAACTCCGTTTCCTTTCCAACGTCCCCCCAGCAGTTTTTGGCTGATTTGGAGGAATATTGTCCCGAGGTTAAGACCAGTTCATTCGTCCATGGCGACGTCGCGGAGATTTCCAGGCAGGGTGTGAAGATATTGCCGCAGAGTTCCGATTTTGTCCGGGTCAATGAGAATGACAAGTCTGTTGTAGAATTCAAACCGGTGGCGGAAATTCCTTCGATCAGAACCTTAACGCAGGATAAAGCTGCGCACGAGGAACAAAGGCAGGAAGTGATAAAATTTGTCGAAGAAGAACTGGTCGACAAGCTGCTCGCACATCCAATGGCGGAGGTGTGGCAGCACTGGAAAGTGAGTTATCAACTGGAAGTTTTCGGGTTTCAAGGCTGTTCCGATATTTGGACCCTTGATTTTGCCAAAGACCCGAAAGCGCAAAGAGGCCGAACGGGGAGGATCAATTTGTATGAAGCGATCGCCTGCTCGGAGTTGTATGGATTGATCCTGAAGAAGACCAACTGGGATTTTGTCGGGGGTTCTGCTCAGTACCGCACTTTTCATAACGTTTACAAGGTTGAAAACGGTGTTTTTAATTATTATCAGCAAGAAAACGCGTTTCCCCAGCCCCTCAAGGAAATTTTTCCGAATGACCGGGAAATGAAGATTGAACAATTCATGAAAGATGTCCGGCGGTGGAAAAATAAGACTGGAACAGCGAGCAACGAAATTACCGAAACAATCTTGGCTGAAAAGGAGAAAAACGGCTGAATTTATCACTCAATTTTTATTGCCCGGTTTTGGATCATAGTTCGAACCTGAACTGAACGGGAAACAAGCTAGATATTCAAAGGAGAAATCCGATGACGTTAATTTGGCAGGATGAATTGAGCGTTGGAAATGCTAAGATCGATAATGACCACAGGTATCTGATCAGTATTATCAATACGGTTGAGGCCGCACTGGAAATTGGAGCGCCCGCTCGGGATTTATCAGATTATGTTTTTCAGTTAATCGATTTTAGTCACCAGCATTTTATAAGGGAAGAAGCGTACCAGGTTGAAATAAATTACCCTGACCGGATATCCCACAAAAAAAAGCATAAAGATCTGATGAGGCAGATACAACACATCCACAACAACTTATTTTCTCAGGCGGATTCTGGAGCCTACCAGTTCACCACGCCGTGCTTGGTGGATGCCCTGCAGGATTGGATGATGAACCACTTCAAGTATGAAGATATGAAAATGAAAAAGTATTTCGAGGCTTTGTAGTTAAAGGCTTTCATGGATCAATTTAAAAATAGAGAAGGACACACGATGGAAAATGAAATCTCTCAAGCCATAAAGATGGCGGGTGAAGAAAATTGGAAAGAACTGGACCTCACCGGATATGACGCTCCGGCGCTCCCGCCGGAGATTGGTGATCTCACGAGTTTGACGGAGCTCAAGCTGGATTTCAACGAATTCGTCACCCTACCTCCGGAGTTTGGAAAACTTGTCAATCTCAAGCGCTTATCCGTTTTAGAAAACCAACTCACCACCGTTCCGCCCGAGATCGGGAATCTTACCGATTTGACGGAACTCGACCTTGGGCATAACGAAATCACTACCCTGCCGCCGGAAATCGAAAAGCTTATTCATCTTCAAAAGATTTGCCTTGATCACAACAACTTCACCCGCCTGGTCCCTGAGATTGAAAATCTTGCCAATTTGACCGAACTCAGCCTTGAGGCTAACCATTTTACCCATGTGCCGCCCGAGATCGGGAAACTGACTAACCTCAAATACCTTTCACTTTCAGAAAACCAACTCACCAGCCTCTCGCCCGAAATCGCCAGCCTCACAAATTTGAAGGAGCTCGACCTCGGCATCAACCAGATCGCCGTTCTGCCATCTATAATAGGAAAACTCGTCAGTTTAGAACTGCTGGACCTCAATAACAATCAGATTGCGATACTCCCGCCGGAGATTAAAAATTTATCTAAAATGGTAATCATCAGCTTGGCGTGTAACCAATTGATCGATCTGCCTGCCAACATTGGAAAGCTCTCCAGCCTTCGGGAGCTTTATCTCGCGGAGAACCAACTCACGGCCTTGCCCGCGGAAATCGGAGGCCTGACCCAATTGGAAAAGTTGGACCTTTTAAACAACAAACTGACCGTCCTGCCGCGGGAGATCTCCAGTCTTGACAAGTTGGATGAATTGACTCTGGATGGAAACCCTCTGATCGATCCCTCAAGCGATATTACTGGACAGGGCGTCGGGGCCACTTTAGCTTATTTGCGGGAAAAAGATGGTGAATTGAAGTGAGATTCACTTGAGAGGTCTTGTTAACAAATACCGACCCGGTATCCTGCCTGTACAGGAGACAAGGCTGGCAGGGGGCGAGCCGGCTGTTTCCTTCGCACAGATCAAGTTGTATTGAAGTGGACATTATTAATATAAAGTGATCAACAAAGAACCGCATAATAAATGTTGATTTGGGTTGTTGAATAAATTCTCCCGAGGAGCGGGGAATGCTAAAATGTCTTTCAATTATTGTTTCAACATTTCTTTTGACCGTTATTTTTCCCGCTTTTTCCTGGGTAGCGGTTCCTTTGACCGCTTTGGCGGCCGGGTCCTCTTCTACTGGGAGCAATAGCTCCGGACCCGCACCCCAGGTTCCGGATGAAGTTTATTCAAACCGGATTTTGTGGGAAGGCGAAAAAAAGAGAATCGTCTTGGCAGGTCAGGAAAATATCAGTGGGGAAAGAATTGGCGCGCCTGAAGGTATGAGTTTGATCCCGGCAGGGGGTTATTTAGCGGGAGGGGATCCGAAAACTGGATATAAAGAGTGTTTAAAACACGCTCAGACCTGTGAATTAGAGTGGTTTGAGCATGAAGGCCCCACATCTTGGGTATGGACAGATAAATTTTACTTGGATAAATACGAAGTGACGCAGGTAGAATTTGCAAAGGTGATGGGGAAAAATCCCTCAAAAAATAAAGGTGATAACCTTCCCGTCGAGCGCGTCCTTTGGAATGAAGTACAGGAATATTGTGAAAAGGTTGGCAAGCGATTGCCCACTGAGGCGGAGTGGGAAAAGGCCGCCAAGGGAGGGGAAAACACGCTGTATCCCTGGGGGAATGAAGTGGTATCCGGCGTGGCCAATTTTTGCGATGTCAATTGCAAAGCCTATTTTAAAGCCGAACAGTTTGATGATGGGTTTAAAGGCACCGCCCCGGTAGGGAGTTATCCGCCGAACGGATATGGACTATATGATATGGCAGGCAATGTGTGGGAGTGGGTATCGGACTGGTATGATGCAGGCTATTACAAGGAAAGACCGCAAAGGAACCCCCAAGGCCCATTTAGCGAACAAGACCTTTTTCATATTCATGGGATGAAAAAGGTTTTGCGCGGTGGTTCCTGGGGCAATAATGCCGGCGCCATGCGGTCCTCGACTCGCAGTTGGGCCCATAACAGTCGGGTCAGCCGCCGCGGTTTCCGTTGCGCGCTTGACACACCTTCTTAAACCTGTTGCGTCTTGACCCTTTGATATTTTTACCCCATTACCCCATATTGGAATCATTACCGTATCAACCTTCTTTATTCGAAAAGAAAGCTCTATCAAGATTCATAACGAAGCCGGATTTTAATCACACAGCATGCCGCGAGAAGGCTCCATGCAATACAAAATACACAATGAAATTCAAGCTTAATTCAACTTTTTTTCTGATAACGGGGCTTGGCGTGTTTTGCTTCATCCTTTTAAGCAAGGCGGATATCCACGCTTCGGGGATGGAATACCCGGAAGAAAAATTTTTCGCGCCGTCCTTCGAGCTGTCTTCTCTCGAGGGCCGAAAAATAAAGCTTACGGATTTCCGTGGAAAAATTGTTTTTATCAACTTTTGGGCTACCTGGTGCGTTCCCTGCAAAACGGAAATGGCTTCCATGGAGAAATTGTATCAACGGTTCAAGGGCACGGATTTTCAAATGCTGGCCATAAGCGTGGACAAGGATATTTCATCGATAAAACCTTATCTGGAAAAATATAACCTGACGATTCCCGTTCTGCTGGACCCCGGAAGCCGGGTTAAGAAGAAATACAAAACCGTGGGGCTCCCTGAAACGTATCTGGTGGATAAGAGGGGCATCATCCTTCACAAAGCCATCGGGCCCAGAGACTGGTTTACCAAGACGATAATAGACGTTTTTGAGCAGTTGGTTTCTGATTAGTGATTCCCGGAATGCCGGGAAGGATCGAACGGTATTTTTCTTGTGTGGACATGACCGTTGAGCTTGAGATGAACACAACCGATTTACAACTGGCCTGCCGATTAGCGGGAATAATCGCCCTTTCAGTATTTTTAGCGTTTATCCCTGCTCTGGCGTCTGACGTTTCCCTTTACAGTTCCGCGAAAAAAGGAGACCTTGACGCAATAAAGGTTTTTGTCGAGAGTGGCGGAGTTATCAACTTCCGAGACAGCGAGGGGATGACATTGCTGCATTGGGCGGCGATAAAAGGCCATACTGCAATGGCTGAATATCTCATTGAGCATGGAGCTGATATCAACGCAAGAGACTTTTTTGGGACCACGATACTGCAAATGGGAATCTTTGGAAACGAGAAGATTGTAAAACTTCTTCTCGATAAAGGGGTGGATGTGAATGCGCAAAACGACGAAGGGATCACCGCGCTGCACCTCGCGGCCCTTGAGGGAAATGAGGTCATTGCCGAATGGCTCATTGCCAAGGGAAGCGACATGGACAAGAAATCCCTGAGAAACCATATCACCCCGTTGTATTGGGCGGCCAGGAAGGGCCACTATGCCGTCGTTGAGTTGTTAATTTCCAAGGGAGCGGAGATAAATATCAGAACCCGGCGCGGGAAAACGCCCATGTGGGTCGCGATAAAAAAGGGCCACAGAAAAACGGCTGAATTTATCTGGAAGCGTGGAGGCAAAGAGTAGGTGGGACAGGCGGCCTTTTAAATCTTTACCCATCCCGCCGGCACGGGGATGACTATTTATTTTTTTGCCAGAGGAAACATTATGAATAAATTAATATTTCGGATGCTTCTCATAATTATTACAAGTTTGAGTGTGTGCTTTTTCCCGGGCTACGGACCCTATTTTGCCGCCAATGCCGGCGAAATGAAAGGCATCCCCCCCGGGCTGGCCGCGGATTACATCCACTCCGTCATTGAAGCCGATCGAAAGGTTTACTCGGAAATTATTGTTGACCGGTTGGGGCGGGCCATTTCTCTTGAAGCGACAGAAAATTGGCGGGAAGATGATACCCTTCTCTTGCCCGCTCAATTTCTGATGGAGTCGTCCAACATTTCTAATTTGCGGGGCGTCGGTATGAAATACCGTCTTTTGGGCCTTTGGCCGATCAATAAAAAAAATTCCCCGAAAACAGAGACAGAAAAAATTGCATTGCAGGAAGTGATCAAAAATCCTGACAAGCCATTTACCTGGATCGTTCAAGCAGGCGGAACCTGGTATTTTCAAGCCATTTATCCTGATAAGGCCACCACTAAATCTTGCGTCTCCTGCCACAACAATCATCCCAAAAGCCCCAAAAAGGATTTTAAAGAAGGGGATGTTATGGGAGGGATATTCATTAATCTTCCTTTGGGTCGCCATGAATACAAGATCGGAGAGGGCAAGTATTTATTGCCCCCCGAAGTTGTGTCGGATTATATCCATTCTGTTTTGGATTCCGATAGATATATTTATTCCAAATACATTGTGGATCGCTTGCAAAGTAAAAACATTCTTCATACCTCAGAAGCTTGGGAGGACGAAAAGGCTTCGCCTCTCCCTGCCCAGTTTCTTTTAATTGCTTCTCGATTGATAAAACAGAAGAAGCTGGGACTGAATTTTCGGTTGATCAGCCTGTGGCCCATCAATCCGCAGAATGGTCCGGCCAATGAATTCGAACGGATGGGCCTTGAATCGGTAAGCATCCATCCCGTTCGCCCATATATCGGCAAAACCCAATTGGGAAACAAACGTTATTTCCAAGCCATCTATCCGGACTTCGCCGTGGCCCCGTCCTGCATAACTTGTCACAATGCTCATCCCAACAGCCCAAAACGTGATTTCAAATTCAATGACGTCATGGGGGGAATTGTCGTGACCTTTGATTTGAGTGATTGGAAAAGGAAACGGTAAAAATATCGTGAATGCTGCCCCGGTTCGCTCCCGCCCGATCGGTGCCGTTTGGCTTCGGATGGGCCTTCCCCGGGCCTCGAACCCAGGGTTCGCCAGAAACCGCCTTTACTTAAAAAGTCCAACCCGCCTTATAAGCTATTGATAAACATAGCTAATTCCCCTTTGCAGAACATTTTCCAGCTGTTTTTCGGGGCAAATTCTTCGGCCAATCATCGATTTTTGTCCTATTTAAGAATAAGACTTAAAAGGATACCTCCACAGGGAATTAATTGCTAAATTCTTGATCTATATATTGAGGACTGATTAAATCCAGCGCTTCATGCCAGTATGACGTTTTTAAGATCGGCCATTCAAATGCTGTCTACCCGGCTTAAAAGTCACAAGATTAATTTCATAAAAACGTCCTGGATATAAAAGTTGGTCAGTTAATTTTCAGCAAAAACCATTTAGGGAGAATGAACCATGAAATGGATTAAGTTTATTGGTTTTGGGTTTTTTATATTGCTGTTTGGTTTAACGCCGACGGGAACATCGATTGCGGGGCCGGAGACATTCCATCTGGTTATATATGGAAACGATGAAGATGGGTTTTTTGACAAAGAAGGCAACCAGCTGAATGGCCAGGTGTATGAAGTTGCCCGAGGGACACCGATAGAGATTGTATTGCGCTTTGCCGGTGAAATGGATCCCGAAGTGGAGGAAGAACACTTTGTAAATATGAAATTGTTGAAAAAGGCAGATGGCACCAAACCGAAAAAAACAACCGTAGTCAAAAAATTCGAATCAATTGATGCTCTGAATAAAGAAAGTATTATTCGGTGGACGGCCGGTGAATTTGGAGAAAAATCCTTGAAGCTGTTTTGTAAGACCGATTGTGACGGAATGGACTACATGGATAACATAAAAATCATAGTCATTGACTGAATCAAATGGCATGAGGATCGGTGAAAAATGAGCAGTAACGGACATTTCATTCCCTTGGTTTTCTGGGAAACGACGACAGCTTGCAATTTGGAATGTGTGCATTGCCGCCGTCTCGAAGTTGGGAAAGAACTTTCCAAAAACGATCTCTCTCTCCGGGAAGCCTATCGTTTGATAGAAGAGCTGGCTTATGATTTCGATCCCTCTCCCGTTCTGGTCTTGAGCGGCGGGGAGCCATTGGTGCGTCCGGATATTTTTGATATCGTCGATTTCGCCGCACAAAAAGAAGTTCCGGTCGCGCTTTCGACTAATGGCACGTTGATCGACAGGAAAATCGCGGAAAAAATTGCCGGCTCGGGAATCCGCCGCGTTTCCATCAGTTTGGATGGGGCGAGCTCCGACACTCACGATCGATTCCGCCAAATGCCCGGAGCGTTTGACAGCGCCGTTCAGGGGATTTCCCATCTGCGCTCTTTTGGGATTCCGTTTCAAATCAATGCCACTATCACAAAACATAATGTGCATGAACTGGACGAGATCTATCGCTTGAGCCTTGCGCTGGAGGCGGATAGCCTTCATCCTTTTCTGCTGGTCCCCGTGGGCTGTGGTTTGGAGATCAAGAAAGATTTGCAATTGAGCCCGGAAGAATATGAGGAGACCCTTCTCAAAATCTACCAGTTATCCGAAAGAGGCGAGATCCATATCCGGCCTATTTGCGCCCCGCTATATTTTCGGATCCTGGTTCAGAAAAAGGCGTCCTCTCTGAAAAGAAAGAATACATCCGGCATGACCCAGGTGACCAAAGGTTGTCTGGCCGGGTCGGCCATATGCTTTGTCTCTCATAAAGGAGATGTTTTTCCTTGCGGATATCTGCCTGTCACCTGCGGGAATATTCGCAATCAAAGCCTGAAAGATATCTGGCAACATTCGGATGTTTTCCAGTCTATTTGTGAGCCGGATCTTTTAGAGGGCAAATGCGGCCTTTGCCGCTATAAGAAAATCTGTTCCGGTTGCCGGGCCCGGGCCTATGAGGAATTCGGCAATTACCTTGCGGAGGAACCCACTTGTGTCTATCAACCGGAGCCTCGGCAAACAATGAAAGACTGAAAAACCGGATTTACACTGGAAACCTCTTTTGAAAGGAGGACATGCTCTTTACTTTCCGACGAAGTGGATTCACACAATAATGGGAGTATAAGGTCAAAGCCTGTTGCAATAAGCCTGCGAGATGGGGCCTCACAACAGTGACGGGACGCCGACCCCCTTTTATCATGTTGCGGTTAATATCCGATGAAATTTTCAGGAGGACGGAGGATGTGGACATCTAATCTGATTTTTCGCGCTAGTACGATTGCTTTGTTAGCTCTGGTTGTTTTGTTCGTGGGAACCGTTCGCGAGAGCGCGGC
>CBDVDB010000074.1:0-9264 GCA_965372625.1 uncultured Nitrospinaceae bacterium | reverse complement strand
AAATTTCATCCCTTCAATTATCCGGATATTGAAGAAGTCATCGGAGAGGGTGCTATCAATTTTAAGGATGGGACGACGACCGGGTTATTGGATGAAGTGGACCCCCTGCACTCCCGCAATTATGGCGCGTGCATGTGCGCCAGGCGCGACGACATCATCGCCATCGGCGGTGCGGACGAGCATACGGATTATCTGGGGCATGTCTGCGGCCCGTACGAGTTGACCTTCCGGTTGAAAAACATCGGAAGAAAAGAAATCTGGCACTCGAGCCATCTTTTGTACCACGTATGGCACCCGGGGCAGGCCGGCGATGGGAATTATGTGGGCCCCCACGATGGACAGCATATTTCCAGTACGGCCCTTTCCGCCCGGGAGTCGGGCCGGGTCCAGCCCTTGTTGGAAAACCCGGCTATCGGGCATTTGCGCGAGAATGGAAACGGCTCACCGCAGAATTTGATCGATAAATTGATCCGCAAGGAATATTTTGAGCAGTGGACGCATGAGGCCGCTTCACAGTTGACCGGGTTCTATCTGTGGCATACCGCCGAACTGCTGGAGTCGGTCGGCGATATCAACATCGTCCTGCATAACGATGTGTATTATGGGCTTCCGCAAAGACTGGGTGCGGTGGATTTAAATAAGGAAGAGGAACGGAATCACCCCGATATCCTGTTGGCAAAATCCGCGAGAAAACTGAAAAAACTGATCCGGCAGTTTAAAGAGGAAATTGCGGCGCAGCCGGCCTTCAATTATGAAAATCCCACTTTGATTGAGGCTTATAAAAACTGCAACTTGGTAGGCTACCGGAAAGAATTTTATGCCTGTCCCCATTCCCTGGGGCCCATCGACCTGGCCGTTGAAAGCCAACGCAATAACCCGGAAATCCTGCAGACCAAAACCCTGCGGCAATTAAAAAAGCAGGTGGATATAAAATACAGACCGGACTATTCCAGTTATCGTTTTCCCCGGTTGCGACTCTATCTGGGCCCCTGGGTTTACACTGTGCTTTCCAAAAGCCGGCGCAGCTTGCTGAGTGTTTTTCAGTAAATGTTTATGGGGCTGTAATTCCATTTCTATTGAGGGTATCCCGCACGAAGGAGGAATCGTATTCGTCCGGTTTTCTTCGAATCCATTGGAACGATTGCATGCAGAGTAAGATCAACGCTATGCAATACCCATGAACCGGAAGCTTCCAGATCGACTCAAAAGGATCAATTTATAGAAAAAACCTCATCGTAATTCTCTGACAATGAGCCAATATCAAGCCACAGTCCATGATATTCACTAAGAGCCCCCCTAAAGATCATCCCCATTGGATATTTTACATTTTTAATACTATCGATTTGCGTTTTGTAACTTGGGCGCATCTTGTTTTTTCTATTATTATTTTTTCCCCCTTTTTTTTATCAGGAAATATTCTGGTCGGTTCCTCCGACAACCTTTTTATGTTGTTCCCAAATATGTTGTTCGCCCACGGGGTTTTCAACGATGGAGAAATAGGACTGTGGAATCCTAATCTGTTTGCAGGGATAGATTTTGCGTCCAGCACGCATAACTATTTATATTATCCTCTCAATTGGATTATTTTTCTTTTTCCAGAAAAATATCTCGTTCTTTTGAATACAATCCGAATTTTTTTAGAACTCTGGTTGTTGGGAGTCTTTGGCTATCTGTTTTTCAGGGAAGAACTGAACGATAACAAATGGGCCTTTTTCTCCTCCACGATTTTGCAACTGGGCGGGTACACCTTTTTCAGCATTACCACCTATCCTAATTTGAGCATGCTGCTATTTTCTGCCATGGCTTTATATGTCGTTTGGACCTTGGAGAAACGGAAAGCATTCTTATCATATATTTATATTACTTTATGCGCTGTTTTGATCATCCTCAGCAGCAATATGGTCTATGGAGTCAGCTTTCTACTAACCATCACGATCTTTTTTATCTACAGGCACTGGCCGAATTCCGTAAAACTGCTGCGCCCCACCCAACCGGTCCTGATTTTTTACATGGCCATGATCACCATGGTATTGCTTTCGATGGTCCGGGTGCTCCCGTTTACCGTCGAAACCCTGGAAGGAACGCGTTTGGCTGAACTGGATTTTAACAATGAAATGAGCCATATTTATTCAGCCCTCACTTTTTTCATTCCTGAAATAATGGGTTTCAACTTCACCTCTTCGGAAGACAGGCTGTGGATGCTTCACGTGGCGGGTCATTCGCAATTTCATACTTATACCTACTTCGGTGCAATCACCGCCATTTTGATGGTCGGGATAATATTTTCAATCAGGGGGAAAAAAGTCCTTTTCTGGGCGGCGCTTTGGGCGCTCGCCACTCTCTGGTTTCTGAAAGTGGATCCGCTAAGCGAAATTCTTAACATGATTTTTTATCCCTTTGTCCATGCAATCACGCCCAAAATTCTGATTGTTTTCCCCACCTGTGTCCTGGCGGGTTATGCAGGATTGTTCATCCAGAATAATTTTCAGTCGATTCAGGAAAAGAAATTCTGGCTGTCTTTCATGACTATATTAATTCCAGTACTTTGTGTTCCGACGGTTTTCGGGATGGAATTTCCACAGTGGTTAACTGTTTCCAAGGCGGTCTATGCAGGAGTGATTGTGCTCGCAGTGAGTGGAGTATATTTATTCAAACATCATAGACCAATTTTTAACTGGCTCTTCAGTTTTCTATTTATCGGTTTTTTGGTCACCTTGCCCTATGTGTTTTTCCAATGGCCTGTTTTAAGGGGGAACCCCTTTTTTATTTCCTCCTTTGTTTATGTCTATGTTTCCCTGATCGCGTTGGGATCTCTTTTGATTTTCGCAACAACGATTTCGGAAGGAACCAGTGATCTCCTTTCCCGGGCTTCTTTGATTTTTGCCCCGGTCCTGATTATTTTTGTTATTTTGTATCCTTTCCCACCGATGACTGCTGTTTTAGCAAAAGCGGATTACATCCTCGGTTTGATCGGGGCGGTTCGTTTGCTTGCGGTGTTTTTCTTTATTTCCTTTCTGATTATTCAGATGAAACGGAAGGTGATCAATCCTCAATGGCTGTTTCCTTTCTTAATGATGATTTTAATTTTTGACCTGCTCCCCTTTAATAAAGCCTTCAGCCATATCGTCACTGAACCTTTCGTAAAAGGCCCTCTGTATCCCTCTAAAGATTATATTCTCCGGCAGGGGAGGGAGGAATTTCCCAATTTGATAAAGAATGGTTCCTTTCAGGATTGGGCTGATAAAGGCGACAGAGCTCCCGATGATTGGAAAGCTGCGGGAAAATATTTTTCAATCTCAACAGCAACTCAACAGAATGTCCATGGCCCATATACCGTTGCCCTTGAGAATCGGCTGGACTCTGTTGGAAAATTAATTCAGGAAGTTCGTCATCCTTTGATTTCGCAGTCCCATCCCTTCACCTTTGGGGCCTGGATCAAGACAGCCGATTCCAAACAGATGCAGTTGCGGGTGACTGCGGGAAACCAAGCCAGCCTATCCAACGCTCATACGGGAAGCGGTCAGTGGGAATGGTTGAGTGTGACCCACCGCTCTATGAATAATGCCGACGCCCTGCAACTCCATGTGCAATTGAATTCCCGGGGGAAGGCGTATCTGGCTGGACCCGTGTTTATCAATGGCACGCAAGTCCATCCTGTGGATCGCCCGCCGAATCCGGATGAAACTCATGACTTCTTCGTTTCTCGAGAAGGTCTCGATTTAAAAAATTACCGGGTGAACAATCCTCATCGTGTTTTTGGAATTAGTTCTAACGAAATTCATACCAACATACCCACGGTCTATGGGGTCCGCATGTATGGCGGCATAAATTCGACCATGGGCCGGGATATTATCCGTTTTATTGATGGTTTTTACGATTCTCCATACCCTGCCGGTGCGGGAACGCTGGGTTCATCCATTGAAAACTCCCGCCTGTTGGATCTTTTCGGCGCCCGTTATGATTTGGATCGGAAGGGAGACATCATTGTTCGGCCCAACGCGCTTTCAAGGTTCATGCTTTATCGGGATTTCAAGGTGAGTGAAGATGGAAACCTTACGCTGGCGCAGTTAAAATCTCCCGAATTCAATCCCCTGCAAACGGTAATTCTCGCCCGTGATCCTGGAATTTCTCCGGTCGATATGAAAACAACCGCAAAAAAGGTGCACTATTCACAATTGAGCACAAGTCATCTGAAAATTCCAACGGAAACGAAAGTCCCATCCATTTTGCTGTTCAATGATTCATACAATAAATATTGGAAGGCTTATACTAATGGAGAAGAGCAGCCTGTGATTCGTGCCGATTTTAATTTCATGGCGGTGGTGGTTCCGGCCGGGAAAAATACGGTCGAGTTTCGCTATGAACCTGAAATGTTTTTCCTGGGTTTCAAAATATTCCTTCTGGGCGGGGGGGTGTTCCTGATTACCGTATCCTCGTTTTATTTTACCGGACGAAAATCCCGTCCGGTGACAACGGGTAAAAAACGAAAAGGATTGAAGGCCATTGTTGCCCGCTTGGGGCGTACCTGGTTGATCCTTCCAATCGCAGGCGTTTTGATATTAGCCGGCTTCATTCAGGTCGAATTTGGACCCTCCCAAACGCCCTCAATAACTGCTTCTTCGGTATTAGAGGTCCACATGGGACCCGAAACACTTTTGGAACCTGGTGGCGGAATCTGGCATTCTACTCAGCCTCCACAATATCCGGAATGGGTTGAAATGCATTTCAAAAAGGCGAAGCAGATCAATCATCTGAAAATTCAATCTCAATCCAATTCTCCCCAGGGCCAGGAGTACCTGCGAACGCCCATGGATTTCATTTTCCAGGGGAGTGCTGACAGGTTGCAATGGAACAATCTTCTTGAAATTCATGAGGCTCGTTTTGATACGGGAGGAGAATGGAAATCGTGGGATTTTCCCAATGGACGAGCCTTCTCCTATTACCGGATTTACATCATGGAAAACAATGGCGATCTGGATTTGCTTACAATTCAAAATATTCGGCTCGAATGAATTCTTGAAAATATTCTTAATATCGGCGCACTCTTTTACTATTATCTTGCCGCGCATCCCAGTGAAAATAATTAAAAAATCCATCTCTAAAATTAAATGATAAATTTAAACCGGAAAAATAGCCTGCCTTTCCTCTCGCTGATCCTAATGCTGCTCAGCATAATTTTATATTTCGTTGTTGTGGCTATTTATTCCCAATACGATAAAGAGGTAGTCCCCAGCGGCGATCCGTTTTCCTACACGATTTCACTCTTCCAATTATTGGACCGCTCCAACGCGGATTATTTAGATGGAATTTTTAACGGAGTGTTCAATTCGCAATGGTACTGGCTGTATAAATTACCGGTCGCTATTTTGGCTCCTTTCCTGGCGAAAGAACCTTATATTCTATGTTTTGTGAATTTTCTTTTCATGGCAATCGGAACCGTTTCTTTTTCCCGTTTAGTCCTTCGGTTGGGTTTTAATTTCAACACGACGCTGGTACTCACTCTCTCCCTGTGGCTTTATCCCTGGATATACGGGCACTTCACTTCCTTTGGCTTGTTTGTGTTAATGCTGGAAACCAGTTTTTATTGGATCCTGATTTCCTTTACAGCCCACCTGATTATTTATTGCCTGGAACCGAAAAGTTATAAAAATGCCTTGATCGCTGGAATATTTGGTGGATTGGCTATTTGGGGCCGAGGCAATTCTTTGCCCTATGTTCTGATCGTTCTTTGGGTGCCCGTGACGCTGATCCTATATAGATGGACTAAAGATAGAGCGCTTACCAAGAAGTCCATTGCCTCTTTGGCCGTTTTCATGGGTTCCTTGGGGATATTGGCTCTGTGGTTCTATTCAGTCACCTTTGAGGAACTACAGGCCTATTATTGGGATTGGGATCAATTCGGCACCTGTGAAAAAAACCCATGGCTGTATCTAACGGCACACCCTGATATTTCCCTGGCGGGAGTGAAGTTTATTCTGATCAATTTCCCGGGTGTTGTGATATTCAAAAACCCGTTTGCCTTCTGGAGCGTTTTCTTCACGGCGTTAATGCACGTATTAGTTGCAGGGTCCCTGGGGATGGCCATTCACCGGTGGAAAAAAGAGCCCGGCGGAAAAAATCGGTTGCTGGCCGTAACTTCTCTTACAGGTGCAACTCTGTTCTACGGCAATCTTGTCTTGATGTTATTTTTGATTTCACCGTCATTTGGAGTTTTACAAAATTTAGAAGTCGATCGGAATATTTTTTTCAACCCGTCCCTGCGCAATGTTATTTATCACCCGTTTCTTATGATGTTCGTTGGGTTTTCCTTTGCCATGTTAAACCCATTGTCCTTACTTTCGGAAGGTAAGGCTTTTAACAAATGGATCGACAGACCTATCGTTGTTCCTCTCGTTATGATTTTTGTTCTATCCTATGGCTATTTCTTTTCCAAAATTATGATGCCGGAGCGCTTATCTTATGAGACGGCAAACCCCAATGAGGTCAACAAATTTGCTTTGAATTTGGAGAAAATTATTGGGGGCCATACGTTGTCTGTCTTATGGTACGGGCAGGCCTACAATCGATTTATCCTGAATTATTATCGTTTTAAAAATGGGCTTCCCGCGGCAAATTTTTATGCCAGCCATGCGGAGATCGGCTTATTTATTACCTCCTACTATGATGATTGCGGCGAAAAAATTCCCATCGAGGATTTCAGAAAGCGGCTGCAAAAGATCATGAAAGGATCAGATTATATTATTATCCCCGAAGACATTAGTAAATTTGATTATATGATGGCGCGGCCCGGATTGGCCCACCGCAGAGGTGAATTGGCCAAAATTTTAAACTCCCCGAATGGTCCGAAGTATGGAGTCAAAATGATTTTGCATGATTATTTTGGTACGCGTTTACTGCTTTTACAAAGGTTGAAGTTCGGTAAAAATCCAGGCCACCTGGATTTGTTACAGCTTCCCTATGGGGAAAAGAACCCCTCCCCGGCTTTCGCTTATTCAAGGCCCGACTGGGATACCTTCCAGGAAATTATCCCGGTCAATCTGTTCGGCGCAAGAAATCTTTCCAGTAGTTCGTCGGACAAATTTTGGGAGACCAGCGGTAGCTATCCACATAAGATGCAAGCGGAAATGACCGAACCCAGGCGCATCGCGGCTTATGCCTTTAAAGTAGGAATTTATGTTCCCGAGTCCATTACCCGCATGCCGACGGATTGGAAACTGGAAGGATCGCTTGATGGCAGTCAATGGATCGCTTTGGATTCCCGTACCGGTCAAACGCAATGGAAAAAAGATGCCGAAGAAAATTTCCCCGTTCAAAATCCGGGTAAGTATGCTCTCTACCGGTTTGTATTTCAAAAAGGAGGAGATAAAAAGATCATCAGGATTAATGAAATAAAATTCCTGGAAGAGGACCGGGATGGAACAACGCGCGTCATAGACCCCTTGGAATATGAATGGGAAGAATAATCTTCCTTGGGATCTTTCCCCGCATCTCCCCAAAATGGGCATAAATCCGCGAATTTTTCAGCATTGCTGAAAATGGCTTGCAATATGGTGCCAGTATCCTATTATGCCTATTCGTCTCTACATTTTGGGCGTTTTGATACCTTATGATTTTAAGATGCAGGTCCACTCCTCGGCAGAGCCTATACTCCTGAATTAAAAAATCCAGCGTTATACCCGGTATCCAATGCAACAGTTTCAAATAAATTTTTTCGATAACCAGCCTGCGGTCAGTATTGTTCTGGCGGACTGGTCCTGTCGCGAGAGTTTTCATGTTCTCCATTACCTCAACCAACAGAGCGTTCCGAGAGATCAATATGAAATCATCTGGGTGGAATTTTATGACCGGCAAGCGGAGGGGATCCGGAAGCGCCTGGATCAAGACCGGCAAACCCAACAACCGCTTTCGGTGGATCAATGGCTGGCATTGGGTTTCTCTAATGATTTATGTCATCACAAGCATCTGATGTATAATGTGGGCATTGCCGCCGCACGCGGACGAATCGTTACGTTCTGCGATTCCGACGCCATGCTTCAACCCACCTTTGTGCAAAACATCATCGACTCTTTTGATCCGAAAAAAAATCCGGATGTGAAATCCAGCGGAATCGTTCTGCATTGTGACGAAATCCGCAACGTTAACAGAAAATTTTTCCCATTCAATTTTCCGGAATTTGAAGAGGTGTTGGGTGACGGATGTATTAACTGGGATGGAGGAAAAACCACGGGATTGAGCAATCAGGACGATCCCATTCATCATCGCAACTATGGAGCCTGCATGTCGGCGCTGAGAGATGACTTGATCGCCATTGGGGGTGCCGACGATCATCCTGATTATCTCGGCCATATTTGCGGACCCTACGAAATGACCTTTCGGCTGATCAACGCCGGGAAGAAGGAAAGATGGCACCCTGAAGAATTTCTGTACCACACCTGGCATCCTGGAACGGATGGCTCCAGCGACCATCTGGGTCCTCATGACGGTCACCACATGTCCTCGACCGCGCTGGCGGTCCGGACCACTCAGAGAATCATGCCCCTGCAGGAAAACCCCGCGCTGCAATTCCTTCGTCTTGGGGGCGGGGCGTCTGATAAAGAGGATTTAATACAACAGGCCCTGAAGATAGATACTTCCCGCTGGAATCTTAAAAAATTAAAGCAACTGGATCAAAAGCGTACCGTCACTTCCTCCACTTTTAAAAACATTTTTGTTCAGCTCATGGAGCGGGCGGCCTTTTCTCTTAAAAAGCATAACACCCTGAAGGGATTGTTGCGGGCCGTCTTTTATACATCGTTCTTTTATTTAAGAGACCTGATTCGGCAAAACACGCAGATACAAGTCAACTGCAAACTTTTTCTGGATAATCTGGCCGCGGAAAATTTCCACGAGTTTGCTATCATGGGCACAGGGGAAGTGGCGGAACATCTTCACTCCCTGACCAAAAAAAGCGCTTTACGGATTAAGGGAATTTACGATTCGGATTCCGAGGGCACTTTTCATGAATTTAAATTCCATCCCGTGGAGGATTTGGCGGGCTATTCCGGGAAAGTCGTCCTGGGAACCCACGAGGACATGGAAAACCGCGTCAGCCTGCTTAAAAACCTGGGAATCTCTTCCGATCGCATTATTGTCTTAATGTGAAGCACATCCCCTTTACTTCACGGCTGGCTCTCTGGACGGAAAAAACTTCTGCAGATTGAACCGTTTTCGAATCTCAGTGAGATTTAAATTTGCCAGCCAAAATAAAAAGGCCGCGCCGCCCAG
>CBDVDB010000073.1:0-9289 GCA_965372625.1 uncultured Nitrospinaceae bacterium | reverse complement strand
GATGCGTGCAATCTCTGTGAGGTTGGTGAACCTTGAACGCGAGAACGAAAAATTTAAAATCATCAAAGGAGAGGCGTGAGTTCTCATCGCAAAAAACAGTATGGGTGCGACTCGACACTGGTCTGGGCCACAGCCGCCCTGACTCTGGCGGGGATCGTCATGGTCTTCAGCTCCAGCGCGGTGTATGCGCAGGAAACCTATCAGGATTCGTTCTACCTGCTGAAACGCCATGTCGTGTGGGCTCTGCTGGGAACGGGATTTCTGGTGTTCGCGCGCAAGTTCGATTATCACCGGTGGGAAAAACTGACGCTCCCCATCGTGGTAGCGACGTTCCTTCTGTTACTGGCGGTCATGGTGCCGGCGCTCAGCAAGGAAGTGGGCGGCGCGCGGCGGTGGCTGACCCTCGGCGGGTTCTCGCTGCAGCCGTCGGAGATCGCCAAGTTCACCGTCATCCTGTTCATCGCCAAATCGATGGTGAAACGCGCCGACAAACTGAAAAGTTTCGCCTACGGGTATCTGCCCAATCTGATCGTGCTGGGAATTTTTTTCCTGCTGATTCTTCTGCAACCGGATTTCGGCACCGCCATGATCATTTCGGTGGTGGCGTTCCTCATGTTGTACGTCGCCGGTATCCGCAAGAAGTTTCTGATTTACTCCGTGCTGGCGGTGATCCCCTTTCTGGTCGCCACCGTGCTGAGCACCCAGTACCGGACCCGGCGCATTCTCTCGTTCCTCGACCCCTGGGCGGACCGCTCGGACACGGGCTTTCAGGCCGTCCAGTCGTTTCTGGCGTTCGGGCGCGGCGGCATCTGGGGACTCGGATTAGGCGACAGCCGGCAGAAACTGTTTTACCTGCCGGAAGCGCATACGGATTTCATCTTCTCCGTGATCGGGGAAGAGTTGGGAATTATCGGCACGCTGGGAATCGTCCTGCTGTTCGGGATATTGATCTGGCGGGGATTCACCATTGCGGCGGAAGCCAAGGATTTGTACGGGACGCATCTGGCCATCGGCTTGACTCTGCTGGTCAGCGTGCAGGCCTTCACCAATATGGGCGTCGCGGTCGGCGTTCTGCCGACCAAGGGATTAACACTGCCATTCATCAGCCTGGGCGGATCGTCCCTGCTGATCATGTTGTTGTGCATGGGAGTGCTGTTGAACATATCGGACCATTCGGTCCGGCGTTGAAATCGGACTCATGGCAATCCCTGTCGTCATAGCGGGCGGTGGTACGGGAGGCCATTTGTATCCAGGCATCGCCCTGGCAAAAGCGCTTATGAAGCACGATTCAAACATTGAAGTGACGTTCGTCGGTACCCGGCAGGGGATCGAATCGCGCGTCCTGCCCCGTGAAGGGCTCCGGCTGAAAACGATTCTATCCGGCGGTCTGTTGGGTAAGAAAGGCATGGGACGTTTAGTCAACTGGCTCAAACTGCCGGTCAGCCTCCTGCAGTCGATGGCGTTGCTCTTGCTGAACCGTCCCCGGCTGGTGGTGGGAGTCGGCGGTTATGTCTCCGGACCAGTGGTGCTATCGGCCTGGGCGCTGCGCATCCCGGTGATGATTCACGAACAGAATACCGTACCCGGCGCGACCAACCGGTGGCTCGGTAAAATCGCCGATAAAGTCGCCATCACGTTTGAGATGTCCAAAAAATATTTTCCCGCGCACAAAGTGGTGGAAACCGGAAATATGATCCGCGAAGAGTTCACGGAAGCAAAACAGGCCCATGTCCCCTCCTCCGTAAAATTCACGGTGCTGGTGCTGGGGGGAAGCCAGGGAGCGCACAGTATCAATCAAGCCGTGCTGGAAGCGCTCGGCT
This sequence comes from uncultured Nitrospinaceae bacterium, assembly GCA_965372625.1. Classification (GTDB taxonomy): domain Bacteria; phylum Nitrospinota; class Nitrospinia; order Nitrospinales; family Nitrospinaceae; genus SZUA-226. The sequence goes on along the minus strand of CBDVDB010000073.1, from coordinate 7,469 downwards.
TCCTGGAGGACGTGAAGGATCGCCTGCACATCATTCACCAGACCGGGCAACCGGATGCAGCCCATGTACAGGCCGCTTACCGGGAAAAAGGATTTTCCGCCGAGGCGCAGGCGTTCATCTACGACATGGCGGAGCAATACCAGAAGGCGTCACTGGTGATCTGCCGGTCGGGCGCTACGACACTGGCGGAAGTGACGGCGTTGGGCCTCCCGGCGGTGCTGGTGCCCTTCCCCTTCGCGGCGCATAACCACCAGGAACATAACGCGCGGGCGCTGGAGTCCCAAGGCGCGGCACGGCTCATTCTCGATAAAGACGTCAACGGCGAACAGTTGGCGCACATCATACTCGACGGCATCGAGCATCCCGAACATTTACGGGAAATGGCCGGCCGCAGTTTTCAAATGGGACGGCGTGACGCCACCCGGCGCGTCACCGAATTGTGCCTGGATCTGATCCAAGGCCGCCGCTGAGTGAGTGGCGCAATGCACAGGTACGAAGAAATTATGAGGTCGCATGTTTTTAGGCAAAACCAAACGGATTCACTTTATCGGTATCGGAGGTTCCGGCATGAGCGGCATTGCTGAAGTGCTGATCAATCAGGGTTACGAAGTCACCGGATCGGACAAGGCCCGGTCGAATGTGACCGGGCATCTGGAGAAGATCGGCGCGCGCATCGCTTACGAACACCGGGCGGAAAACGTGGACGGCTGTCAGGTGGTGGTCACCTCCACCGCCGTCAAACCGGATAACGTGGAAGTCCTGTCCGCCCGCGAGCAAACCATCCCCGTCATCCGCCGGGCGGAGATGCTGGCCGAGTTGATGCGGATGAAACAAGGCATCGCCATCGCCGGCACACACGGCAAAACCACGACCACATCATTGGTCGCAACGGTACTGACGGGCGGCGGCCTCGACCCCACCGTCATCATCGGCGGCAAGCTCAAAAGCGCCGGGAGCCACGCCAAAATGGGGGAAAGCGATATTCTTGTAGCGGAAGCGGACGAAAGCGACGGTACGTTTTTAAAACTGACGCCGGCCATCGCCGTCGTCACCACACTCGACGAAGAGCATATGGACTTTTACAAGACGCTCGACAATCTGAAGGAAGCGTTTTTGACCTTTCTCAATAATATTCCGTTCTACGGCGTATCAGTGCTGTGCCTGGACGAAACCCATATTCAATCGCTGATCCCGCGGCTGGAAAAACGCTTCATCACTTACGGGCTGGTGAGCCAGGGGGATTACACCGCGCGCAACATCTGCGTCAACGGTCTGGATACCAACTTCGACGTGTTTTACCACGGTGAGGAGTTGGGGACCATTCACTCCGTCGCACCCGGCAAACACAACGTGCTGAACACGCTGGCGGCGGTGGCCGTGGGGATGGAATTGAACCTTACTTTCGACACCATCGCCAAAGCGCTCAAACAATTTACCGGGGTGCAACGGCGGTTCGAACTCCACCGCAACACGGATTCCCTGGTGGTGGTCGACGATTACGGGCATCACCCGGTGGAAGTCCAGGCGACGCTGAAGACCGCCAAGGAGGTCTGGCCGGGCCGGCGCCTGGTGGTCGTGTTTCAACCGCACCGCTATTCCCGGACCCAGACGCAGATGGAACATTTCTGGTCCGCGTTCAACGATTCGGACTATTTGATCGTCAATGATATTTTCCCCGCCGGTGAGGAGCCGATCGAAGGCGTCCACGCCACGGGGATTGTGAACGGCGTCCGGAATTTCGGACACAAAAACGCCGAACACATTGCGGCACCCAAAGAAACTTTAAAACGCCTCTCCCGCATTCTGCAGCCCGGCGATGTCTTCATGACACTCGGCGCGGGCAATGTATGGGAGCTGGGGCGCGATTTGCTGGCCAACCTGCCCGAGCGGCTCCGCACGGGAAAATCCGGAAAGGAACGTTAATCCATGCTGAACACTTCCTGGAAAACCCGACTCATCCGATTTGCTCACCTGCATCAGGCGCAAAGCGTCCCATTGACAACCCTGACCGGATCGTCACGCACGATCCTGGGAAGAACCATTCACAAGAGAACTATTATGACCCCTTCCACGAACTGGCTGAACCGAATCAAGGGAGAAATCCGATACGACGAACCGATGGCCCTCCATACGTCCCTGCGCGTCGGGGGTCCGGCGGAGGTGTTCATTCTCCCCAAGGATGTAACGGATTTGCAACTCATTTATAAATTCCACGGGGACCTGCCGTTGTTCATCCTGGGAGAAGGAACCAACCTGCTGATGAGCGATAAAGGGTTCCGCGGCATCGTCATCGCCATCAAGAACCGTTTCAAGTCGATCGCGACTCCCGTGTTTTACAAAAACAAAGAGGGCGAGGAATGCGCGGTGGTCACTGCCGGCGCCGCCGCCAAGATGTCCTACCTGGTCAAGAACCTCGCGAAGTATTCCCTGACCGGGATGGAGAACCTGGTGGGCATCCCCGGCTCGCTCGGCGGCGCGCTGACCATGAACGCCGGTGCGGACGGCACCGAAATCGGCGACGTCGTCCGCAGTATCACCCGCGTCAACGCGGAAGGCGAACTTGAAACTCTGGAAAAGTCGGATCTGAAATTCGAATACCGCAAAACCACCTTCCCCTCGCCGGGTGGAATCATCGTGGCAGCGGACCTGGAACTGAAAAAAGGCGACCACGCGAAAATCCAGGGCACCATCGACAGCCATCTGAGCCGCCGCCGCAACAAACAACCGCTGTCTCTGCCCAATTCGGGTTCGGTGTTCAAAAACCCGGAAGGCGACTCGGCGGGACGCCTCATCGAAGCGGCGGGATTGAAAGGATTCAGCGTGGGCGATGCCGGCGTGTCGATCAAGCACGCCAATTTCATCGTCAACAAGGGCGCCGCAACAGCTTCGGAAGTGCTCGAGGTGATCGAGCATGTCCGCGCCACCGTGCTGGAAAAGACGGGGATCGAACTGGAAACCGAAGTGATCGTCGTCGGCGAACGGTAACAGGCGGCCCGGAGGACGCCTGACTGGAAATTGTGATGAACATGGTCCGTTAGCAAAGGTACCCCTCCTTCCTTTGTCCCCGGTCCTCGGCCAAGGACCGGGGGCGGACCGAATTTTTTGACCGTAAGGATGAATGTTGGAGTCGTTGAAACAAAAAATGATCGGCGTGTTGATGGGGGGCCTCTCCCCGGAGCGGGAAGTTTCGCTGACTTCCGGGAAGGAAATCTATAACGCCATCAAGAGTAAAGGATTGAACGCCACCATGATCGACGTGGACCACAACATCGGAGCCACCCTGGCCGAACGCAAGATCGACCTGGCCTGCATCGCCCTGCACGGCACCTGGGGTGAGGACGGAACGGTTCAGGGGATTCTGGAATATCTCAAAATCCCTTTCACCGGCTCCGGCGTTCTGGGAAGCGCCATTGCCTACAACAAGGTGGTGTCGAAGGAAATCTTCATGGAGCGCGGCATCCCGACGGCGCCGTACCAGGTGATCACCGCCGAAGAGCGGGGCCGGGTGAAACGAAAACTGGACTTGCCGGTGGTGGTGAAACCCGCCGACCAGGGTTCCAGTATCGGCGTCAGCATCGTCCGAACCGAATCCAAATGGGAAAAAGCCCTCGACCGGGCGTTTGAAGTTTCGGAGGAAATCCTCATCGAACAATTCATCGAGGGCAAACTGCTGGCCATCGGCATGAACGGTGCCACACCGATGCCGATCGTGGAGATCGTCCCCAAGTCGGGATTCTACGACTATGAAGCGAAATACACCGAGGGCAAAACGGATTATGTGTGCCCGGCCCAACTGACTCCCGAAGAAGTGGAGTTGTGCAACGAAGCATCGGTTCGGGTCTTCCAGGCCCTCAAGGGCCGGGGGTTCCCACGCGTGGATATAATTTTGGAAGGCGGCACTCCTTATGTTCTGGAGATGAACACCATACCGGGCATGACCCCGACCAGCCTGCTGCCCATGGCGGCCAAGCAGGCGGGTCTGGATTTTGATGACCTGGTGATCGAAATATTGAACCGGGCACGGCTGGATTACAAAAACTAGAGAGCGATTAATGGAATACATTTTGAACAAAACCAAAGGGTCCCGCCTGAACTGGGGAGAAGTCCATTCCCGTCAGCGGAAAAACCATAAACGTTCGAACAAAGTCGTGAAGGGAATGAAAATAAAAAACCGTCAAACCGGTTTCGGGGAAGGAATCAAAACCTGGGTGGATGTGATCGCCAAGGCGACGCTGATCATCATCATGGGTTACGGCGCGTTTCACGGATACCGGTATGTCACGACCTCGCCGCAGTTCGCGGTAGCGCAGATCAATTTCTCCGGCAATGAGAAAGTCAGCCTGGCTGCCCTTCAGGGCATGGCGAAGCCGTTTCTGGGCCTGAACATATTCCAACTCGATCTTGAGGCCGTCACCGCGCGGTTCAAGAACAATCCATGGGTCCGGAATGTTTCGGCGGTGCGCCGGTTGCCCCGGGGCATCCATATCCAGCTTCAGGAGCGAACGCCTTTCGCGCGCATCCAGTTGGATAAAACCTATCTGATGGATCATTACGGAGTTTTGATCGTTCCCGACAGCCGGGAATACGCCGCCCTCCCCCTGATCACGGGAGTGAAAGTAAAGCAGGTGGAGTTGGGCAACGAAATCCCGGTGGAAGGCATCGTACCGGGACTGCAGGCCATGCACTTCATGAATCATCTGGACGCATTTAAGAGTGATCCCATTCAGAAATTTCATATGTCCAGTCCACGCAAGCTGGTTTTTACCACCCAGCGCCGGGGGATCGATATTTACCTGGCCGTGGACCGGATTCAGGAGGGTTTTGAAAATTTAAAAATCATACTCGACGCCATGGATTCCAATCTCTCCGGTATTCATTACATCGACCTGTCCTTCAAGGACAAGGTGGTGGTCAAGCAAAACCGGAAGGAAACCGGGCGCGGAATCGTACACAAGATTTAACCGTTCTTCAAAAAGGGGACACACATGTCCAAAAAACACAACTACATTGTCGGTCTGGACATCGGCACCACCAAAATCTGCTGCATCATCGCGGAAGTCACGCCGCTGGGCGAAATAGAAATCATCGGTCTCGGTCAGTCGCCCTCCCGCGGCCTGCGCAAGGGAGTGGTGGTCAATATCGATGCCACGGTCGAATCGATCAAAAGCGCGGTCGAGGAAGCGGAATTAATGGCGGGAACGGAAATCGATTCCGTTTTCGTGGGGATTGCCGGCGGCCACATCAAAAGTCTGAACAGCCACGGCATCATCGCGGTGAAACACAAAGAGATCAACTTCCACGATGTGGACCGGGTGATCGAAGCGGCCAAGGCCATCGCCATACCGCTGGACCGTGAGGTGATTCACGTCCTGCCGCAGGAGTTCATCGTGGACAGCCAGGATGGCATTAAAACGCCTCTGGGCATGGCGGGGATACGGCTGGAAGCGAAGGTGCATATCGTCACCGCCGCCGTCACCTCGGCACAGAACATCGTCAAGTGCGTCAACAAGGCCGGGCTGGGGGTGCAGGACATCGTACTCGAACAGCTCGCCTCCAGCGAATCGGTACTCTCCGGTGATGAGAAAGAACTGGGCGTAGGGTTGATCGATATCGGCGGCGGCACCTCGGATCTTGCGATTTTTTATCAGGGGGCGATCAAGCACACGTCGGTGCTGGCCATCGCGGGCGCACAGGTCACCAATGATATCGCCATCGGCCTGCGCACCCCCAACGCCGAGGCGGAGAAAATCAAGCACGCGCACGGGTGCGCTTTTTCGGAATTGATCAAACACGACGACACCATCGAAATTTCCACGGTGGGCGGACGGAGCACGCTCAAGGTGTCGCGGCAGATCCTGAGCGAAATCATCGAAGCGCGCATCCGGGAAATGTTTGAAATGCTCAACCACGAAATTCAGACGTCCGGTTTTCAGGACAACATCTCCTCCGGCATCGTCATCACCGGCGGAACGGCTTGCGTGGAAGGCATAGCGGATCTGGCGGAAGAAGTGTTCCAGGTCCCTGTCCGCGTCGGAACCCCCATGGGTCTGGGCGGCCTGGTGGATGTGGTGACCAACCCCATCTACGCCACCAGCACGGGACTGATTCATTACGGAGAGAAAAGTTTCAAAGCGGGCCGCACCATGGACCTGCAAGGAAGAAATCTGTTTGAAAAAATCTTCAGCCGCATGAAAGGCTGGACTGAAGAATTTTTTTAATCACCAAGGAGGAATACAATGGGCTTAATCGAATTTGAAAATAGCAGTGAATACGCGGCCAGTATTAAGGTCGTGGGAGTTGGTGGTGGAGGCGGCAACGTCGTCAACACCATGGTACGTTCCAATATTCAGGGCGTGGAGTTTATCCAGGCCAATACCGACGTGCAAACGCTGGACGCCTCCCCCTGTCAGCACAAAATCCGAATCGGCACGGAGTTGACCCACGGCCTCGGGGCCGGGTCCGATCCGGAAATCGGGAAAATGGCGGCGGAGGAGAGCCGGGAGCATTTGTATGACGTGCTGGAAGGCTCGGACATGGTGTTCCTCACCGCCGGCATGGGCGGAGGCACCGGCACCGGAGCCACGCCCGTCATCGCGGAAATCGCCCGGGAAGTGGGGGCGCTCACCGTCGGGGTGGTCACCAAACCGTTTCTGTTTGAGGGCAGCCGGCGCCAGACTCAGGCCGAAGAGGGCATCAAGGAATTGCAGGCGGCGGTCGATACCCTCATCGTCATTCCCAACCAGAAACTGCTGAGCTTTATCGGCAAGCAAACGACTTTGACGACGGCGTTCTCGCAGGTCGATGACATCCTGCGCCAGGCCGTGTGCAGTATTTCCGATTTGATCGTGATTCCGGGATTGATCAATCTCGACTTCGCGGACGTCAAGACCATCATGTGCGGCATGGGCAAGGCGTTGATGGGCGGCGGCATGGCCTCCGGCGAAAACCGGGCCATCGAGGCGGCGCAACGCGCCATCTCCAGCCCGCTGCTCGACGAAGCTTCGGTCGACGGCGCCCGTGGTATTCTCATCAACATCACCGGCGGCGAAGACCTCACCCTGCACGATGTCAACGAGGCGGCCCTGCTGATTCAGAAAAACGCGCACGCAGACGCGCACATCATCTTTGGCGCGGTGGTCGACAAGTCCATGAAAGAGGATATGCGGGTGACGGTGATCGCTACCGGATTCGAGAAGGAAGAACGCCAACGCCTCTTTCTGGCGCCGCAGGAAACCATCGCCATGCCCATGAAAAAAGTGGTGAACGGGAATGACGTGGAAGCCGGCCTGGAAAATCATCCGGCGTACCAACAGGAAAGCCTGAAACAATTGGCGGACACGATCCGGAAGGAATCTCCGGAAACGTTGTCCAACAATTCGAATTTCGATATCCCGACGTTCCTGCGAAAGCACGCCGATTGATTTGCAGGTTCGCCCAGAGGAGACAGGGAGCCGGGTTTCCGGTCCCCT
>CBDVDB010000072.1:0-9340 GCA_965372625.1 uncultured Nitrospinaceae bacterium | reverse complement strand
AGCGAGAAAATGAAAAAATTCTGGCGGGGCAGGAAGCCGTGGGCTTTGTCCAATGCGTAACCGGCGGCTTTGAACTCTTCGAGCATAATTTGGCGTTTGGTGAAGTGGCGGAACGCACCTTCCCTGAAATCGATGATCGCCACCCGTCCGCCGGGCTTGAGATAACGCGCGGCGTTTTTGAAATAAGCGGCGCGGTCTTGCAGGTGGTGGTAGGCATTCACGGAGAAAATGAGGTCGACCTTCTCCGGAATCAGCGGGTCATGCTCCACCGCCAGAACGGTCCGCACGTTCTCCACCTGCTTTTTGATGGACTGCTGGTCGACGCTGGTGTTCATTTCTTTATCGATATCTATGGCGTAGACCTTGCCCGTGGAGCCTACCGCTGCCGCCAGACGGAAGGTGAAGTAACCGGTGCCGGCACCGAGATCCGCCACTTTCATGCCGGGTTTCAATTGGAGAAACCGGACCACCCGCTCGGGATACTGCCAGGTGTAACGATCCGGTTTCTGGTAGCGGAGATGCGTACCCTCCTGTACGCCGACTTGTTTGTGCTGGTGGCCGGTGGAATGGGCGGGCGGCCGCTCTTGAAAACATCCCGCCAGCGCCAGCGTCCCCAAAAGCAGGAACGCCCAAGTGAGGCAAAACCCTGCATGAAATAAAGAATGTTTGCGTGTGGTCATCATGAGTTTCCTTATGGATGATTAATGGAGTGCCGCTACCACCCGTTCCGCGGTGATTTTCTCATAAAACCGGAATTTTTCCTATTCGGATAAAATTTTCCGGCCCTGCCGCCACGGCCGTAAATTTGACTCCCATTGACCATCCCTTATACTGGAAATACAGAGGAAATCAGAATTAAAGCAGGCCGCCGGAAGGCATTACAGGGCGGCTCCCTATAAGAGATCCCAAACCATGAAATTAAGATTTCTGATTCTCGTCCTGTTGATTGTTTTCCTTCCCAATAGTTCTGACGCTAAAGTTTATAAATGGCGGGACGACAACGGAAAGCTTCATTTTACCGACAGCATCGATAAAATTCCCCCGCAATACAGAAAAAATTTACCGCGCGAGAAAAGGAAGAAAAAAACAGCAGAACAGAACCACAAGCAATCGGCTGGAAAAAAAGATGCGCCGGCTCGCGATTCCGAGGTCGCCACGAACAAGACCACATTCTTTCTGATGTCGGAGAAAGGCCGGAAGGTTAAAATATACGATTTCGATTTTGGTTACTGGAAGAAAACCAAAGGGTTCGAGATCCCCAAAAAAATAACGTTACCCCGCGATGGCGTTCTCCCTATTAAGGAGGGTGGAGAAATTGGAGCGTTCTTCATAATTCGTGAAATAAAGAGGGGCGACGCGTTTCAGATCACCATGCGCATTAAAGCTCCCCTGGCGGGAGGCCAGAACGCCATGCAAGAGGGATCCAGTGTCGTTTCCCTGTCTGGAAACTATAAAAAGGAAATGAAAACCATTACCCTCGATGCAGACCAACGATTTTCGAAAGATTTTCAAATCCCGGGCGACTTCACTTTTCAGTTCCTCAACAACGGCAAGGTGTTCCGATCTCAAAATATTCGTATCGTCTGGGCGGATCAATAAGGAGGAGGCGCTGTGGACAAGCGGATTCTCGGGATGATCATCGGTATGGCTGCGTTGGCGGGCCTTGCCGCACTGATGATTCAACAGTACGGCCAACCGGACCCTTATCCCAAAGGAGCGGTGGCCCAGCTTCCGGCCACTGGCGACTGGATACGACCTGAAGGCAGTCCCGAAGAATTGGCCGACAAGTTAACGGTGAAAGAATTAATTGACCGCTGGAACCGGTGGCCGCAACAACCCCGGAAGGAAGGGGTGCATCTGGTTTACGCGCAAGCCCTGGCGCTTTATGAGAATGACGCGCTTCCCGCCCTGCCGCACCTCGCCAAAGCCGTACAACATTTGGACCCCAATCTGCGAAGAAGCGTCATGGGCGCGCTGATCGCCATTGGGGACGAGGGCATCCCGCCGCTGGTGAAAGCGCTGGAGTTCTGGCCGCGCATGGACCCGCATAAAATCGGACAGGAAATCCGTTGGGATGCATCTCAGTATTTAGTGAAGGCCGCACAAAAAGGCATCAACATTGAATCTGCCCTGCCCACCTTGAGCAAGTATTTAGTGAATCCAAAAAGTTCGGTTTTTACCCGACAGAAAGCGGCTATCGCACTGGCATGGATCGGCACTCCCGAAGCCGGCGAAGCCCTTAAGAAAGGACGTGAATGGTATTATGCTCAGGATGGGTTGAGTGTCGAGGAAAACCGGATTCTGAAAAAAATCAACATCAGCCTCCGGCGATTCAAATAACTCCATTGATCCCGGCGAAGGTAACAACCTTTCTCGTTCAAACCCCCCAGTCTTTTTAAACCCAAAATTTTGAGCAGCAGCAGATGAACTAGTTGATGCCGTAGTTTTTGGGATAGTAGGCGGGCTGGGTCAGGTAATATTTCCGGTCGAGGTATTCAAAGTAGAACTGGGTGACGCCGTTCTGGAACGTGAGGAACGAGGTCCGCTCCCCATGGCCCAGGGCGTATCCCAGAAACATAAAATAACGGACAATGCGGTTGGGAATCATATTCGTCACCTTGATACACTTGATAAGCTGACCTTTATTTTATCATACCCCCAGGCCCATGAGCAGGCGCCTTTCTTTATTCCGCCGATGACCCCGCCGAGAGGATATACCGTTTAACGGTCCGCCGGTCCAATCGGGTCCTGCGGGCCACTTCCTCATAGGTGCCGAACTGCTTGAACAGAAGATTGCAATACTGGCTCAGCAACTCCCTCGCCTCCAGATTTCCCGTTTGGATATTGTGGATCATCTCCTCTTCCTGACCGAGTTCGACGGTAAGGAAATCGCCTTCATAATGCCGGGTCATCATAATGCGGCGCACCGCCTGCTCCAATTCCCGCACGTTGCCGGGCCAGAGATAATCCGGAGGAAGATCCCGCCGAAGCGCTTCCAGGACCAGCTGGGTTATGTCCGGGCTTTCCTTACCGGTCATCCGCTGGACCAGCGAATTGACCAGCAACTCCAACTCCTCGGGCGATTCCGCGATACGTTGCCGCAAGGTGGGAACCGTAATGACATCCGAGCATAAACGGTAAAAGAAATCATCCCGGAAACGGCCCTGCTGGCGCAGTTTATGGATCGATTGATTAGTGGCGGCGATCACCCGGCCGGCAAACCGCCTCTGGCTATGGCTGCCCACCGGGGTAAAAATGCGCTCCTGTAAAACCTGGAGTAATTTGATTTGTATGGGAACCGAAAGATCGCCAATCTCGTCCAGAAACAGCGAACCATGCTTGTCGCACAACTCGAAAATTCCGACATGATTGTCCACGGCTCCGGTAAAAGCTCCCTTTTTATGGCCAAACAGCTCGGATTCGATCAGGCTTTCGGGGAACTGGGAGAGGTTGATGGGGAGAAAAATATCGTTAAAATTGTAGGAAAACCGTCCCGTCTTCAGATCAAAAGGGATAAAGCCCGACCTTCCGATAGCCCGCGCGGCGGACCCTTTTCCGGTTCCGGTCTCGCCCAAAAGCAGGGTGGAAAAATCCTCCATCTGGTTCAGCAGAAATTGATTGTAGTTGCGGACATCGAAGGTGAAAACATTGTTCCACAGCTTCAGCCGCAGTTTTTTCATGGAAGGGCTGACGCCCAACAGGGATTGTGAAATGAAAAAGTAACCCCGCCGCAATTGAAAAAAAAGCGCAAAATAATGAAGGCTTTCCTCCAGGGTAAACCCCCGCATCTGAAGCCGCCCCACCGCCTCCCGGCCAAAGTGGGCGTCCGCGGGTTTGTCAACCCGGGCCAACTGACGTTGTACCAGCTTGTCTATATGAGGAACGAATTCCAGATAAATCTGGAGTAGAAACGCGTTACCCACCAGAGTGCGGTCATCTTCATGGACCGATTGGATCCGGGAGATTCCCTTGTGCTCCATCCGCGCCAGATATTCGTTCAGCGGCAGGCGGAGAGTCCATAGAAAATGCTCTTTATGGAAATGCTCCAGGGAATAGTCGGGGATTACCTTTTGCAGTACCCCTATATTTTCTTCAAAGGGATTCAAAAATATGGACTCGGAAATTTGCGTCATGAATCCCCGGTCCTCGGCAATAAGCCGCAGGCCCCTGCTTGGCTTTGGAGCTCTCCCTTTTTGGTCATTCATAGCATTTATTGTACATCGAGTGTTCTTAAAATGTACAGAGAATTCGGTTACAGATGGGTTACAATTTTCCACCTATCCTATTAAAACTAATAGACATATATGGTTAAGGAGTTCACATCATTTCGGCATTGATATTGCTTTATAAGATATCAGATATATCCTATTGGAAAAAAACTAATAATTCAGAAAGCTAAGGCAGTGACCCCGCCGAAATGACAATGGATCGGGCTCTCCCAACACCGTGTGGTGGCAGTACTCCAAGTATTTGTAAAATAGATACTTGCTCAAAGGAGCGCACTACTTTTTCAGGTGATGCAATATTTCTGGTTAATAAATCAATTATTCCGAAATTCTGTATTGACATCAAAATATAACGACATATACTTAACATTAAATTTTTTATTTTTTGTTCAATGGATTTTTGGAGATAGAGAGATGCAATTGATTCTGGCGGGCTATCTTTGATTCTCATCATGCCTGTCCGGGTTCATTGCATATTGTTTAAACTCACAAGGTTCGCTTGAAGGGGGCCAAATCATATGACAACGATGGAAAAAGAAGCCGTATATAAGGAAGAAAACCTGGGCAGCGTTTTCGAAAAATCCACTCCGGTGGATTCACCGACCGTTGCCAAAAAGGACCGCGATCCCGATCAACAGATGACCCTGTTGTTTAACGGGTGTACCTGGAAACATGACGCCTTCATTGAGGGGGCGTTTGGAAGTCTGGGTTATTCAGCCAAAGCCCTGCCCACGCCCGATGTTCCCGCTTTTCAGTTGGGCAAGGAGTTCGGCAATAACGGCCAGTGCAACCCGACCTATTTCACCGTGGGCAATCTGGTTCAATATCTGCAGAAACTCGAACAGGGCGGCATGACGCGCCAGGAAATCATCGACAAGTACGCGTTCTTTACGTTCGGTTCCGACGGCCCCTGCCGTTTCGGCATGTATGTCGAAGAGTACCGGTTGGCTTTGCGTAATGCCGGATTCCATAATTTCCGCATCGAGCTGGCGAATATGGTAGGCGGGATCAACCAGGAGACGGGGGAAAAAGCTCTGGTCACCATCAATATGGATCTCGTTTTCGGCCTGATCAATTCGTTCTGCCTGGGCGATATTATGACCAGCATCGGTTATCAAATCCGCCCTTATGAAGTCCATGCCGGCGAAACGGACAAAGTCATGAAAGAATGTACGGAACTCATCGCCACATACATGAAAAACCGGACTCCCTACGAAATAAAATCTATTCCCGGTTTTATCCAGAAGCGTTTTCCCGGAATGTGCGAAGGCATTAATTACGTCGGCAAGTTTCTGCGTCAACTGACAGACAAGGGTTTTGAAAAAACGCTGGAGCATTGCCGCGACCGTTTCAACTCGATCAAGGTCGACCGCACCCGCTCCAAACCCACCGTCAAAGTTATCGGAGAGTTCTGGGCGCAAACGACGGAGGGCGACGGCAACTTCAATATGTTTAAATTTCTCGAAAAAGAAGGCTCCCAGTGCATCGTTGAGCCGGTCGCCACGTGGGTTCCCTATCTTTTACTGCTGGCGCGTCAAAACGCCGAAGCGGCTAAAAACGTTCAGCCAAAAACGAGCGATTCCTTTTTGAAAAAAATGAAGCAGAAAATCGGACAACGTTTTACTTACTATCTGTCCCTGATCCAATTCAAGATAGCTCTCAAAATCTTCCTGCGGGAATACAACCGGTTCGCGAGAGTATTCGGCGAGTTGCCGACTTATATGCTGGATCAGGACAAATTGGTTGATCTGGCTCAGCCCTTCTACAGTTCCCATGTGGATGGCGGCGAGGGTCATCTGGAAATCGCCAAGGCCATTTACTACACCACGGAGGACAAGGCTCACATGGTGCTTTCGCTCAAACCCTTCGGATGCATGCCCAGCACTCAATCCGACGGCGCGATGGCCCAGGTCGTATCTAAATACAGGGACATGATCTTCCTGCCCATCGAAACTTCAGGCGAGGGCGAAGTCAATGCCCACAGCCGCGTGCAGATGGCATTGGGAGAAGCCAAGCATAAAACCAAGGCCGAGTACTCTCAGACTCTGGAGCAAATCGGTTATAGCCTGCAACAGGTTCGCTCTTATGTCGCGGACCATCAGGAATTGCAAACGCCTATGTATAAGGTACCCGTTTCCAAAGGTGTCGTGGGTACCGGCGCTAATTTCCTCCTGCATGTTGCTGACCGAATGAAAAAGGATGGCATCCAAACTGAAGTCCTGAAAGAGGTGGCCTAGTGAACCAACCAGCAAAGAAGACTCAATTTTTATTGGGTGTCGATGTCGGGTCCACCACCGTAAAAGCCCTTCTGGTAGACGAAGCGGACGATACGATCCTGTGGAAGGATTATCAACGGCATGATACCCGGCAGGCGGAAAAAGTCCTGGAGTTTCTCAAAGTACTGGAGAGCGATTTCCAGGTACGTCCGGACAACTGCCGCATATTTTTAACCGGCAGCGGCGGCGGGGTGCTCACCGAATACATCGGTGGCAAGTTCGTCCAGGAAGTCAACGCCGTTTCCATGGCCATTGAAAAATTCTATCCGGAAACCGGCTCCGTAGTCGAGCTGGGCGGGCAGGATGCCAAAATTCTCATCTACAAGGAAGTTTTGGAAGACGGCCGCAAGAAAAAGATCTTTTCCATGAACGACAAATGCGCCGGGGGAACCGGAGCGGTGCTGGACAAAATCAGCGCGAAGCTCAACATCCCCGCTGAAGAGCTGAGCCAGCAAAGGTATACCGGTTTTAAAATCCATCCGGTAGCGGGCAAGTGCGGCGTGTTTGCGGAAACGGATATCAACGGCCTGCAAAAGGTCGGCGTGCCTCAGGATGAATTGATGGCCTCTCTGTTTGAGGCGATTGTCGAGCAGAACCTTTCCGTATTGACGCGCGGCAATACCCTGAGACCCCATGTGCTTTTGCTGGGCGGACCGAATGCCTTCATCGTCGGCATGCATGAGGCCTGGCGCCACTCCATCACCCGCCTGTGGAAGGAACGTAATTTTCCGTTGGACGAGTATGACGTGCCGCCCGAGGAATTGATCCGGGTCCCCGAAGACAGCCAGTATTTCGCCGCACGCGGTGCGGTCGAGTTCGGCAGAACCGAAGAGGTGGACGTCGGGGAGTATCTCGGTATGGAGGCGCTGATCCATTACCTCGAGGTGGGCCGTGTCGAAAAAATGAAGGCCAACAACAACGCTCAAAAGGGACTGGTGGACAGCGAGGAAGAACTGGAAGCGTTCCGGGAACAGTATCAGGTGAAACCCTTTGATGTGCCGGTATTTCACCAGGGCCAGAAGGTCAGGGGTTTCATCGGAATCGACGGCGGCTCCACCTCCACCAAGGCCGTTTTAATGAATACCGACTCCGAAGTGATCGCCCTGTCTTACGAGCTTTCCAAGGGCAACCCCATCAGCGATACCATCGAGGTGCTGGGCAAACTCCGGCAACAGGTGGAAAGCGATGGCGCCCAACTGGAGGTCCTGGGCATCGGCACGACCGGTTACGCCAAGGATATTCTGAAAGATGTCCTGAGAGCGGATGTCGGCATTGTCGAAACCGTGGCTCACTCGAAATCCGCCCTTCATTATTATGATGATGTCGACGTCATCTGTGACGTGGGCGGCCAGGACATCAAACTGATGATGCTCAAAAACGGAGCGGTGAAGGATTTCAAAATCAACACCCAGTGTTCCGCCGGCAACGGTTATTTCCTGCATTCCACCGCCGAAACGTTCCAAATCGATTTGAAGGAATACGCCAGCAAGGCGTTTACCGCCAAAGTGATGCCCTCGTTCGGTTACGGGTGCGCCGTGTTCATGCAGACGGATATCGTCAATTTCCAACGGCAAGGCTGGCGAGCCGAAGAAATTCTGGCGGGCCTGGCCGATGTGCTTCCCAAAAACATCTGGCTGTACGTCGCCCAGATTCCCAACCTCCCCAGACTGGGGACCAAGTTCATTCTGCAGGGAGGCACCCAGCGGAACCTGGCGGCCGTCAAGTCGCAGGTGGATTTTATCCGCTCCCGGTTTATCGGGCTGGAGGCACAACCCGAAATTATCGTCCACAAGTTTTGCGGAGAAAGCGGAGCCATCGGCGCCGCACTGGAAGCCACCCGCTTGTGGAATAATGGGCGACAAACCACTTTCATCGGGTTCGATGCGGTCAAAGATATCACCTTTGAAACGCACCGCAACGAAAATACCCGGTGTCATTTCTGTAAGAACCTGTGCCTCCGCAGTTTCATCGACGTATCTATTCCGGGAGTTGAACAGGAAGAGGACAAGTCCGGTTACGAGAGCAAGATTCCTCTGGCCCCGGACGCCCAGCGCTTGATCGTGTCCAACTCCTGCGAACGGGGACTGGTGGAAGACGAGGAACAAATGCTGGTGATTCAGGCGAATGTCAATAAGGTCAAGACCAGTAATCCCAACCTGGTCGAGCTGGCCGGGAAAGCAGTATTCTGGTCTTACAAGCCGCAATTGGTCGCCGATTCAATGCCCAGGATTTCCATTCTTCCGAAGCAAAAAAAGCGGCGGGCTCTCATGAAGAAACGGGGAGATATCACTATCGGGGTTCCGCGGGTTCTCAATATGTACTCCTGCAATCCATTTTTCTCCGCTTACTTCGAGTCTCTGGGAGTGAATCCGAAGAATATCGTTTATTCCGACTTCACCAGCGAGCAGTTGTACAAAGAGGGGAACAAACGCGGTTCGATCGATCCCTGTTTCCCCAGCAAGGTTTCAATGGCTCATATTCACAACCTGTTGTTCGTCAAACATCAGAAACGGCCGTTGGACTACATCTTTTTTCCGATGATCCGTACTCTGCCGAACAGCGAACTCAAGGGAGCTGTCGCTCACTGCGCCTGTCCCACGGTAACGGCCACGCCGGAATCCGCCAAAGCGGGATTCACCAATGAGGGCGATTTGTTCAAGGAAAACGGCGTTCGTTTCTTAAACACCCTCGTTCACCTGGACAACCCTGGTATGGCGATGGATCAGATGTATAAGGATTTCAAGGATATATTCGGGTTGTCGCGGGCCGAGAGCAACCGGGCTACCGAAGAAGGCTACAAGGCCCTTGAGAATTTTGTAGAAAGAAAACTCAGGGACC
>CBDVDB010000071.1:0-9356 GCA_965372625.1 uncultured Nitrospinaceae bacterium | reverse complement strand
TCCGCGGCGCACCGTCTGAAAGGCTATAACGGCAAGTTTGAAAACCTGCACGGCCACAACTGGACGGCATCGGTTACCGCCGAGGCGAAGGAGCTGGACTCGATCGGCGTCGGTATCGATTTCGTCAAGCTCAAGGAAAAAGCCGAATCCTGCCTGTCCCTTCTCGACTACAAGAACATCAACGACATCCCGCCCTTTGACAAAGAAAACCCCTCCGCCGAAAATATCGCGCGCTGGTTGTACAAAAAGCTCAGCGCCGATCTCAACCGCGATGGCGTCCGCATCAAAAAAGTGGAGATTTACGAGATGCCCAATTGCGGCGCTTCGTATTATGAATAGGAATTTCTGAAAGCGTGCCGGGTTATTTCACGCCGGTGATGTTGCCGTCGACGAGATCGATGTTTTCGGCCTGCGGTTTTTTGGGAAGGCCGGGCATGCGCATGATATCGCCGGTGATGGGCACGAGGAATCCGGCGCCCGCACAGATCAGGATTTCACGGACGGTGACGGTGAAGCCTGTCGGCCGGCCCAGCAGTTTGGGATCGTCGGACAGCGACTGCGGGGTTTTGGCGATGCACACCGGGAGTTGGCCGTAGCCCAGTTTTTCGATGGATTTCAAATCGCGTTCCGCTTTTTTGGTGTAAACGATTTTTTCCGCGCCGTACATACCGTTCGCTACCTTCCAGATTTTGGTTTTGACGTCTTCCTTCCAATCATAGAGCGGATGGAACGGAATCGAAACTTTCTCCGCATGTTTCATCACTGCCCTGGCGAGTTCCGCGCCCCCGGGTCCGCCTTCCTCAAAATGATTGCTGACGGCGAACGGGACGCGCAGTTTGTTGGCGCAGTGATCCCGGATCAGTTCGATTTCCTCTTCGGGGTCGGTGTCGAACCGGTTCAGGCAGACCACCGGCGGTTCGCAGAATTTGTCGATGTTCTCGACGTGCTTGTCGAGGTTGGCCAGGCCTTGCTGCAGGGCTTCCGTGTTTTTTTCCGTAAGCTTGTCCTTCGAAACACCGCCGTGCATCTTGAGCGCGCGGCAGGTGGCGACCAGCACGACGGCGGCGGTATCGAGACCCGCGCTCTGGCATTTGATGTCGAAAAATTTTTCCGCTCCCAGGTCGAATCCGAATCCCGCTTCAGTGACCACCCAATCCGCTAAACCCAACGCCATTTTAGTGGCGATCACGGAATTGCATCCGTGGGCGATGTTGGCGAACGGTCCGCCGTGGATGAAGGCCGGCACTCCCTCGGTGGTCTGAACCAGATTGGGCAGGAGCGCGTCTTTCAGCAGTGCGGCCAGCGTGCCGGTGGCGTTCAGCGAATCGGCGGTGACCGGTTCTCCTTTATAGGTGAACGCCACGAGTATGCGGCCGAGGCGGGCTTTCAAGTCCTCGTAATCTTTCGCCAGGCAGAGGATGGCCATGATTTCGGAAGCGGCGGTGATATCAAATCCCGTTTCGCGGGGAATCCCCTGCAAAACTCCGCCCAACCCGATGACTATATTGCGCAAGGCGCGGTCATTCATATCCATCACCCGTTTCCAGGTGATGCGTCTGGGATCAATCGGCACTGCCTCATCTTCCTCGCGATAAATTTTATTATCGAGGAGCGCCGCCAGAAGATTATGGGCGGCGGTGATGGCGTGAAAGTCTCCCGTGAAGTGGAGATTGATTTCCTCGGCGGGGTGTACCTGGCTTTTTCCGCCGCCGGTGGCGCCGCCTTTCATCCCCAGGCACGGTCCCAAAGACGGTTCGCGCAGGGCGATGCAAACCGATTGTCCCAAGTGAGCCAGCGCCTGTCCCAAACCGATGGTCGTGGTGGTCTTGCCCTCGCCCGCCGGGGTAGGGGTGATGGCGGAGACCAGAATCAATTTGCCGCGCGGCGGGTGCTTGGCGAGAACATCCAACCTGACCTTGGCCTTGGTGGAGCCGTAGGGAATTAAATCCGCTTCCCTCAACCCCAAACTCGAGGCTATTTCGGTGATGGTTTGTAATCGTGGGGGAGAAAAGTCGTTCATGAAATAACCTCACTCAAACATCGAGTGGCGCTGAGCCCGACCCGATTTAATCCTGATCGTCCTGCTTGGGCAGTTTAAATGAAGGCGACTTGTGCGCTCCCATCTCAAAAAGTACCGGGAGCATGAATAAAGCGCAGACGGTGCAGGTGATAATACCCATTTCCACTACGTGGGCGATCGACCGGACCCCGGCATGGTGCGCTATATTCAGGCTGGCATATCCCGCGAGGCTCGTCAAGGCGGAAAGGATAATGGCGCTGCCGGTTTCCTGAACCGATTTGACCGTTTCATTCCGGGAATAATCAAGAATGTGATGACCCAGGTAAACACAATGATCGATCATGATCCCGACAATGGACGGAAGCATGACCATATTGATAAAGTTCAGCTTAACCTCAAAGACTGCCATCATTGCGCCGGTCAAAGCCAGACCGGTAAACAACGGCAGAAACGTTTTAATGGTCAGCCGCAGGCTTTTGAAATCCCACATCAGTATAATAAACACCAGCACCATTGAGGTGGCCAGGGTCAGGGGCCCTTTTTCCTTGACCCAATCGAGGATGGCGGCGGCCAGAAGATTTTCGTCCAACACCGCGATCTGGATATTTTGCTTGGCGAGCTCTGCCTTCAGTTCATCCATTTCTTTTTCAAGCTGAAAAATATTTCTGACGTCGAAGAAATCTTTATTCGCCGGAGAGAACATGATCAACAAATACTGGTCTTGCGCGGTAAACCGCTTGACGAGGTTGGACGGTATACGGGTTTCGTCAAACGGTTCGGCTTCCACCAGTTTTTTGAGTTTCTGGTAGCGGCGGGTTCCCAGGGAAATTTCTATGATATCTTTTTCTTCCACCAGCTTTTTGTTGATCCGGTCCAGTATTTCTTTTTTGCTGTCATATTCTTTTTTGCCGAACAGACCCAGGGAGTGATGAACGCCGATGATGGAATCCTTCCCGTATTTTTCTTTTAACTGTTGCAGGATCTGATGAATCTGAAACAGGTCGTCTTTGTTGGAAGCCATTATCACCGTCGGGGAAAACCCCAAACCGAAGTCATCGGAGGTTTCGGATTTGTAATCGGCGGCGGGCGAATCGCCCCGTAATTTCTGGAAGTCGTGCTCGAATTGAACCCCCGGAAGAAGGAACAGGCTTAAGATCAGGACCAGGATAAACATGGCCGCCAAAAATGTAGGCGAGTTGGAATAGATGCTGGAAATTCTCAAGGAAAACATTCGAGGCCGGGGCTTCCGTAACCAGTGGATTTTGTCGGCACAAAGAATCAAAGCGGGCAGAAGAAAGAAGTAGCTGGTGAACGCGCAGACGATTCCCATGACGGCAATGGCGCCGAACTCGGAAAACCCTTTGAAGTCGGAAAACATCAAAACTGAAAAGACGCTGACGGTGGTGGCCATGGCGACCACTCCGGAACGCCCCACCTGGGTAGCCACCAGTTCCGCCGCTTGCGGAATGGTCTGGCCTTTCAACAGTTGCTGTTTGAAGCGGATGTACAGATGAATTCCATAGTTGATTCCCAGTCCTGTAAGGATGGCCAGCAAAAATCCCGATATGATATTGACCGAACCGATCAGCAGACGGGTGAGAGCGAACGTCATGGTGAGTGACACCAATAGAGGCGCCACCAGCAGAACAACCGACAAAATGGACCGGGTATATATGACCAGGATTAAAACGACCAAACACACCGCGAGGATCGCCGAGCGTTTCAGGTCGCTCAGAATGGTCCGGTTCTCTTCCAGCCGCGTGATCATCGAGCCGGTCAGCTTAACCTTCAGTTCCGGAAACTTCCGGGTCAAGTCGGCCTGATCAATTTCCCGCTGGATGGAGTGGACAAAATTTTTGGTGAATCCCGTGTTGGATGCCGTTCCCTTCGGCTGGACGAAGATGTAGTATTTTTTCTTGCTCTTCCCCCGGTAAAAGGGACTGATATCTTCAAAGATGCTGTAATCCTTCGAAAAGTCCTGGAGTTTTTCCGGATTATAAAGCTCCGGACCGGTTCCGAAAATATCACTCAACTGGCTTCGCGCGTATACCACTGCGCCATCGACAATGGTTTCAATTTCCTCCAGGTCCTTGATAGGAGCGAGGAGCAGTTGTTTGTTTTTTAGAAAATTTTTGGGTATGCGGGAATCTACAAAATGGGCCTCCGGGACTTTTTCGAACCTTCGAGTAAGTTCGTCGATAACTTCCGGAGCATTGGCGAGGGCGAGCCCCTCCATCACCACCACCAGCGGTCCGGTGCCGCCGGTCTTCTCCCTTACCTTCTCGAAGTCCTGGATCATAGGCATGTCACTGGGAAGAAGGTTGTCCAGCCGCGGGTTGTAAGTCAAACCGGAAGCCACCCAGAGGCCGGCCAGACTCATCAGGAAGGCCAGAATCAGTAACAGGGCGGGATGCCGGGATGTGATATTTTTATAACACCACTTAAGAATATTCTTCATTATTTCGGGTCAGGGTGTGATGCAGTGCGATGGTCAGGATAAATTGCACGGACATAAATCCGTTGATCCAGACTAACCAGGGTTCCCACAGCGAGAAAATGGAGAGGATCACGATCAGAAAACCAATCAAATCGGCGCCGTTCCAACTCCAGAGAATGATTACGGCTTTGTTGTTTTGGTAGTGTTTTAATCGTTGTTCTTCCGTCCAGACGGTTGCCAGAGCCGAGGCTCCCCGGGTTTCCGCGTATTGTTTCAGGGAAGTCCAGCGGCCGTAAAAAGGGAGTTGCTGGGCTTGTATATAATAATAGTATAACTTCAAGGACCACGATGGGGAACTGAGAATTTTCCTGAAAGTTTTTTGAGTTTCCCTTTGGAAAAAATCGTAACCGTGTTGAACCCGGCTCAACGTGCTCAATTTATGATAATCGAAGGTCGCTCCCCGTAAAAGGACCAAAAAGGCCAAAAGCAATACCGAGCCCTGGAGCGAGGGCAACCCGATCCACAGGCCGGTGAGCATGGCGAGGGTGGAAACGATATCGCCGATGGTATCCACCAGCCGTCCCCAATCGCTGGCCATGCCTTTGACCCGGGCCAGTTCGCCGTCCACGCTGTCCAGAATACGGGAAAACGCGAAAATGAGTCCCCCGTGCATCATGGAATCCGGATCTCCCCGGCTGACAAACCCGGCGGCGGCGATGGCGAGGAGCGCGGAAAGAAAAGTGACCTGGTTCGGGGTGATGGGGGTTTTCTTCAGCACCCAGACGAAAGGCCGGGCGGCGGGTAACTCAAGGTAACGGACCACCGGCTCCGACACTTCATTCCTGATTTGTTCGATCGGGTCTGGCAGAGGCATCTTAAAGCCAACCGTGTTTTTTGTACCAGGCGAAGGTCCGCGTCAATCCCTGAACCAGGTCCATCTGGGGTTCGTAGGAGTAATGCTTGAAAAACCGGTCGGAGCTGGCGGTCCAGGAAGTTTGCCGGAGGTCCTTCATGCGCTGCCGGTCCAGAAACGGCGGTTTGGATACGCATTGCGCCCAAAACTCCGCCACCATCGCGATGGCAGCCATAACCGGTATCGGGATGACCAGAGGGAAGGCCCGTTTGCCGAGTACCTGCCTGGCCGCGTCGGCCAAATCCTCCCAGGAATATATTTTCCCATCGGTGGTAAAGAACACGGTGGCATCCGGAACGGGAGCGGATGCCGCTCGAACCATGGCCCGAACCAGATCCCCAACATAGATGAGGGACAAATAATGTTTGTCAAAGCCGACCTTTATCGCCAACCTCATATTCAGCGCTTTTAAGTAAGTAAAGAAATCCGTTTCGCGTTCCCCATACACCACCGGCGGGC
This sequence comes from uncultured Nitrospinaceae bacterium, assembly GCA_965372625.1. Lineage (GTDB taxonomy): Bacteria > Nitrospinota > Nitrospinia > Nitrospinales > Nitrospinaceae > SZUA-226. The sequence continues at coordinate 3,527 of CBDVDB010000071.1, read as the reverse complement.
GCAGGACAATTATGGGGAGTTGGCCGGCGAAACCGAGAGCGATTTCCTCACCGGTCAGCTTGGATTTCCCATAGTAAGTCAACGGCTGGCACGGGGAATTTTCATCGATCGTTTGGCCGGGGGGGGAGGGCCCAGCCGCGGCCAGACTGCTCAAATGAACCACCGCTTTAATGCGTGGCCCGTGGTCCACGCAGGCCTGGTAAAAAGGAATGCAGACCCGGGCATTACTTTCCAGGTATTCCCGATGGGTCAGGGCCTGGGTCAGGCCCGCGCAATGAAACACATAGTCGGCCTCGCTCACACAGTCTTTGTAAGTATCCGGCTGAGGGAGGACGACCGTATGCAGGTGGACCCGGGAGGAGTCCAGCCATTGCAGGTTGCTGGTTTTGCGGACCAGGCAGTGGACCGTGCACCCGCGCTCGAGCAAATGGTCGACCAAATGGCTGCCAATGAATCCGCTGGCTCCCGTGACGAGCACCGTGGAGTTGTCAATTGCCGCAGGTTCGTTCATAAATTCGATGCCGTTTGTAGGGGACGCCGCCGATTCTTTCGATGGGGGCGATCATCGCCTGATTGTCCTCAAGGATCCAGGACATATCGACGACGGGAATCTTCAGTTCCAGGCACCGCTGGTAAATTTTATAATAAAAATAGGCGTCAATGCCCAGCCGCTGGTATTTTTTCTTAATGCCCAGAGTAATAACCCGGTACCGGTTGATTTTTTTTCTGCCCAGGATAAACCTGAGCCAGCCCAGGGGAAACAGTTTGCCGTTCATGGTTTTCAGGACCTGATTGATGTCGGGGAGAACTAACGCGAATCCCGCCGGTTCGCCCTGAACTTCGGCCAGGAAGCATAAGGTGGGGTCTACGAAATGCTTCATCTCGCTGGCGGCAAAAACAAACGCCTTATGGCTCATCGGCACGAACCCCCAATTGTAAATCCAGGCCGAGTTGTATATCTCCCAAACCCGATCGATTTCTTTTTCAAAACGGTTCATACGGAGCGTACGCACCGAAAACCGGTTTCTTTTTTCAATAAGCGGGATGGCTCGTTTCAGGTATTCCGGAATCCCGGTGACTTTTATGGTAAGGGATATCAGGTCCTTGATTTTTTCAAGGCCCCATTGCTGCAAAAGGGTTTCATAATATGGAGGATTATAGGGAATGCCCAGGACCGGGGGGTCGTCAAAATTTTCCACCAACAATCCGCAGTCATGATGGGTTGACAGGTTCATGGGCCCCATCATCCGATCCATACCCTTTTCCCGGCACCAATGATCCGCCGCATTGAGAAGCAGAGTCGAAGCCATTGTATCATGGACGCATTCAAACATTCCGAAGAAGCCGGTCTTCTCATTATGGAACTTGTTGTGTTCGTGATCCACGATGGCGGCGATGCGCCCGAGAATTTTCCCATTATCTGACAAGGCCAGAAAGTACCCGGCTTCGGCATGATCGAAAAAGGGATTGATTTCCGGATTCAAAAATTTTTTTCTCTCGCTGTCCAACGGCGCCACCCAGGGAGATGGGTGTGAATAAATCTGGTGAGGAAACCTTATGAAACGGCGGGTGTCCCCCGCAGTTTCGACCTTTTTTAAAACGATGGCCATTATTGGGGGATAATACCCAGGTCGGTCCCGATTTTTTTGAAGGTTGCAAGAACGTGATCCATATCATCCCGGCTGTGCGCGGAGGTGAAGCTGGTTCTTATCATCGCGTTGAAGGGCGGAACGACGGGCGATACGGCAACTCCCGCGAAAACTCCATGATCGAACAGCAGTTGGTTGAAATAAAGGGTCAGCGCCTCGTCGCCAATTTTAATGGGGATGATCGGAATCTGATTGTTGTTGATTTGAAACCCCATGCCGAACAATCCGTTTTTTATGTAGCTGGTATTGTCATGGAGTTTTTGAATCCGCTCCGGTTCCTGGATCATGATATTCAAGGCGGCATTGACGCCGGCGACGGAGGCCGGCGGCAACGCGGCGGTGAAAATGAAAGCGGAGGCCTTGTGGCGGATGTACTCGGTGATCTTAGGGTGGGCGGAAACGAATCCGCCGATAGACCCCATACTTTTTGAAAACGTGCCTACATAAATATCGATTTCTTTTTCCAGATTGTAATAACTGGTGACCCCCTGGCCGGGATCACCAATGACTCCCATTCCATGCGCTTCATCCACCATGATACTAGCCTTGTAATCCCGTGCCAGCTTGACGATTCCCGGAAGGTTCGCCATATCGCCGCTCATGCTGAAGACGCTGTCCGTAATGATGAGCTTGCCATCCACGCCCGAATATTTTTTCAGGTTGTACTCCAGGTGATCCATATCATTGTGCCGGTAGCGCACCGTTTTGCCGGGAGCCACCGCGCATCCTTCATAGATGCTGGCATGGTTTTCCCGGTCGGAGAAAGCCACATCTTTCCGGCCCAACAGGCTGGCGATGGTGCCCTGGTTGGCCTGGTAACCGGTGGACATGACGATGGTGTCTTCCCGTTTCAGGAAGCTGGAAATTTCCCTCTCCAGTTTTGTGTGGAGACTCAGGGTGCCATTGAGGAACCGGCTGCCGGTGCATCCCGTGCCGAATTTTTCCAGAGCGCTCCGGGCCGCATCGACGACGCGGGGGTCGCCGGCCAGGCCCAGGTAATTGTTGGTCGATACGGTGATAACGTCGCGCCCCCCAATAGTGACGTGGGCGCCATCCAGGGCCTCGATTTCCCGGAAGTAGGGATAAATGCCGAGTTTCTTGGCCTGGTCCGGGGCATCATAGGAGTGGCATTTGGACAACACGCCCTCACCTTCGTTGGACGGCGCGCGCAGGTGGGAATTTTCAAAATCAAAGTTTTCCTTCAACTTGGAAACGATCTGGTCCCGCCGAAGGTGGGCTGGAGAATCCCTAACCTTGAGATCGTCAAACATCATCTGAGAATATTTCACAGGCTTTCCCCCTCCTCAATTAAGTCAAAAAATATTACCACCGAACCTTTAATTATGCAATAAGCATCAGATTTTAAGGGCCTAATACAATCCTTTTGAATTCTCTGAGAGCCTTTACCGGGCTTCTGTGAACTATATAAAACTTTTATATAGTTGAAACAGTCTTTGCAGGTTTTTTTTCAGGAGGGGGTAAATTTAATGGCGGGGCCAGGGCAGGGATCCATGGACCTATTTCGTCTTCATTCTATCAAGGGAGTTGTAAAAAGAGGGCACCCATCCAACCCGAGTCCTAACCGGTAAGAAATTGGGTCAGTTTTGGGTCTTCCTGAATCTGGTACAACAGCTGGGTAAGGCCATAATTCAAAACTTTCTCTTTATCGATTTTTTCCGGAATGGAGGAATAAGATTTTTTGATGAAAAACTCATATTCGCCGCTATAAGTAATGCCTCTGTTTTTGGCGGATATTTTTATTTTAGAACGAAGACGGGCCTGGATTTTGGGCAGTTCTCCGTTCTTCGATTTTTCCTTACGAAGTTTGAGATCCAGTTTGGTTATATAGATAGTCAACTCACGGGTACTGCCAGTACC
>CBDVDB010000070.1:0-9417 GCA_965372625.1 uncultured Nitrospinaceae bacterium | reverse complement strand
ACAAACAGCAGGGCGATGACGTACATGCACCAGTGCACCTGGCGGGCCTTGCCGCACAGGATTTTAATAACCGGATAGGAAATAAACCCCAGCGCCATTCCGTCGGCAATGCTGTAAGTCAGCGGCATCCCGATGAGAACCAGGAACGCCGGCAGGGCTTCATCCCACTGTCCCCACTTGATGCGGGCGACATTGGCCGCCATCATACTCCCGACGATGATCAACACCGGCGCGGTGATGGGATAGAGAGTCACGCCTTCCGCCGGGGAATAGCCGCCGCCGATCATTCGGGCCAGCGGGGAAAACAGCAGGGCCAGTAGAAACAACAGGGCGGTGACCACGCTGGCCAGGCCCGTCCGGCCGCCTTCCGCCACGCCGGCGGCGCTCTCTATGTAACAGGTGACCGTCGAGGTGCCGAGCATGGCGCCGGCGGTGGTGCCGACCGAATCCGGCATCAGCGCCTTGCGGGCCCGGGGCAGTTTACCGTCCTTCAAAAACCCGCCTTGATGCCCTACCCCCACCAGCGTCCCGGCGGTGTCGAACAAATCGACAAACAGGAACACCCCGGCGATGGTGAGCAGTCCCAAATCCAGCGCGCCCAGAATATCGAGTTGCATCCAGGTGGGACCGATGTCCGGCGGCATGGATAAAAATCCCTGGTAGTGCACCAGCCCGAACGGCAGTCCGCAAAGCGTCATGGCCGCCATCCCGATCAGAATGGCTCCCTTGATTTTTCTTTGCAGGAGGGTGGCGATCAGGATCACGCCGCCGATAGTGAACAGGGCCGGCAGGCTCTTCAGGTGGGACAGTTGCACGAGGGTGGCGGGATGGTCCGTCACCAGTCCGCCCTGCACAAATCCGATGAAGGTGATAAAAAGGCCGATCCCGGCCGCTATCCCGATTTTGAGGCTTTCCGGGATGCTGTTGATGATGACTTCGCGGAACCGGATCAAGGTGAGCAGGATGAGGCCGATTCCCGAAAGGAACACCGCGCCCAAAGCCACCTGCCAACTGATGCCCTGCCCCAGCACCACCGTGAAGGTGAAATAAAAATTGATCCCCATCCCCGGCGCCAGGGCGATGGGATAGTTCGCCCACAGGCCCATGATGAGACAGCCGATGGCCGAGGCGATGCAGGTCGCCGTCATCACCGCGCCGAAATCCATCCCCGCCTGCACCATGATGGCCGGTTGCACGAAAATGATGTACGACGCGGTCAGAAACGTGACCAGCCCCGCGCGGACTTCCGTCCCTACCGTGCTTTGGTTTTCGCTGATGTTGAAAAATCGGTCGAGAGTGGCCTGCAGGCCCGGCATGAGTCCTCCGGTAAATTTCGGGGATAGAAAAAACGGCGCGGGGGGTTACGCTCCCAGGAAACGGTTCTGCACCAACTTGACCTCCTCCTCCCGCGAGTGGATGAGGCCGTTGACGCGGGCTTCCCGCAAAGTTTTAAATACCGTCTTGAATACCGGACCCGGCTGGATTCCCATATGAATCAAATCGTCGCCGGTGAGCGACAGTTGGGCCGAATCGTGGTACTCGGTAAAATAAAGCAAAATGTATTTGTTGATCTGTTCGTTGCCGGAAACCGCCAACAGCAGTAACATGGCCTCGGGGGAAAGATCGTTCAGCAGGTTATAAATTTCGCTGGGTTGAAATTTGGTTTTCTTCTTAAACGCTTTGAGGCGCGCCTGGCAGTGATCCAGGTCCTCCCGGATCCGCCGCCGCTGTTTCTGCGACAGGTGGAGCCGGGTTGCGGCCCGCGAAATTTCCCGGCCGTTGAGGGAATAGAGCAACGCCAGCAGGACCACGTACCCGTCATCGCAATCCTGAACGAGGTGCACGATCCGGGACAGGGAAAACACCTCCTGTACCCGCTCGATCACTTCAAAATCTTTTTTGCGCTTCAAAACTTTGGGATGTATAAACTGAAGGAGATCAAAATCCTTCATCCGGCGCAGGCAATTCAGCGGATGAGGTTCCTTCAGGATCAACACCAGTTCATTATAGAGCCGTGCGCCGCTCAATTTTTCAATGTATTTCCTTTTCACGGCGCGCTTGATAAACGCTTCCGTCTGCCGGCCGATGCGAAACCCCAGCCGTTGTTCGAACCGAATGGCACGAAACGCGCGGGAGGGGTCCTCGATGAAACTCAGGTTGTGGAGCACCCGCACCACCTTGTCCTTCAAATCCCGCTGGCCGTTGAAAAAATCGAGCAGGGCAAACGCGTCTTTGCCGTTGAGCTTGACCGCCAGGCTGTTGAAGGTGAAATCGCGGCGGAACAGGTCCGACTTGATGGAACTCATCTCCACCGTCGGCAGGGCGGCAGGGTGTTGGTAGAATTCCGTCCGCGCCGTCGCCACGTCCACCTTGGACCCATCCGGCAGGCAGATCACGGAGGTGCCGAATTTTTTGTGACTCACCACTTTGGCATTCAATTCCTTCCCCAGGGCTTTGGCGAACTGGATGCCGTCATCTTCGATCACAATATCCACGTCGAAGTTTGCGATGCGCAAAAGCAGGTCGCGCACGAATCCCCCGACCACGTAAGCCGACACGCCTTGGCGGTCCGCAACCTGGGCGATGGTGTTCAACAGGGCAATGATATCCTTCGGCAGGCGTTCCATCATCATACTTTTGACCTGCTTCCCCGGCACCTCGCCGCGCTCCAGTAACGACGCATAGGGGCCGGTCGAATACCGCGACAAATCCTGGTGCAGTATCCGCAACAGATCCCCCCGGCTCACGATACCCACCATGTGTCCGTTTTGGGGATTCACCACGGGCACCACCTTCTGCCTATTCTCGATAATCGTCGGGATGATGGTTTTGAAATACGCTTCCGGGGTGGTGACGGTAAATTCGTGGACCATGACCTCCTCGGTTTTTTCCCGCGCCATTTTATGATGCAGGGCCTTCTCCACCGTCTGGCGGGTGATGATGCCGACAGGTTTTTTACCGGACAGGACCGGCAGCGTGTTCAGATTGAAGCGGGTCATCTTTTTTTCCGTCTGCTCGAGGGTGTCTCCCGCTTTGACCGATATCACGGGAGTGTGCATGACCTCTTGGATACGGTTGAGTGGTTCCACTTTATCGTTTAAAACGGCAATGAGCTTTTCCCGCGCCTGCACCAGCGTGAGGTCGCGCGTGCTGGCGGCCGCCGCGTTGGCATGCCCGCCCCCGCCGAATTCCCTTAAAATATGGGCGACGTTGATTTCTTCCTTCCGGCCCCGGCCGATCATGTACACGCGGGACTCCAGACGGATCAGCGCAAACGCGGCGTTCAGGTTTTCGAGTTCCATCAACCGGTACACCACCACCGCCAGATCCCCGACATAATGGTCCATACTCGCGGTACACAACGCCACATCCACCCCGTTGAAATTGAGAATTTCCAGATTCCTGATCAATTCATTCATCACTCCCAACTGTTCCTCATTCAGACGTGCCTCGACGAACCGGGCGACGGTATGGAGGTCCGCCCCCATGCCCACCAGGCGGCCCACGGCATGGAAATCCTCTGGAGTGGTTGAGGTGGAAATCAGGGAATGGGTATCCTGATAGATTCCCAAAACCATCAGCGTGCATTCCTCGGGGGACAAATCGATGCCGCGTTCGGCCAACTCCTCGCACAGCAGGGTGGCGGACGCCCCGCGCTTTTCAACTACGGACCGGTCGGCCTTCAGCGGGTGCGCTACATCCAGATGATGATCGTAGACAATGACCTCCACACCTTCCTTGTCCAAGAGGTTTTTGAAGACGCCGATGCGCTCCGGGTCCTGAGTATCGACCACGACCAGGCGGGTGACCTGATCCAGATCCACGTCTTTAACCCGTGAAAAATGGAATGGCGGGGAGAGCGCCTTTAGATATTCCTGAAGCGGTTTTTCCATCGACCCGGAAAACACCATTTGGGCTTCCGGGTACAACTTGTGCGCGGCCACCATGGCGGCCATGCAATCGAAATCCGCGCTGAAATGTGTGGTTATGACCTGCATGATATGAACAATAAAAAAGGTTCCAGGGGGGCCGGGCGGCGAATCGCCGCAGATAATTTTAAAATCCTAAACAACGCCCAACCAGCGCGACGCTGGACTCAGTTCAGCCTGCACGGAATGACCCGTTGCACCATTATTTTCGCCCACCGAAGTTTTTAAATTTACCAGCGGAGGTACTCCGCTATCAACCGGGTTCGCCCGCTTTTACTATAACACGGGTTTGGAACCTCTTGGTTTGGGGAAGGGTGCAAATGCGGTTGTCGCAGGTCCGGAAACGGAAGGTTCCGGAAATGGGGTACGCCCCCGGCTGCAATCCTTCGGGCACCCGGAGCAGGCGGGTGAACTCGACCCGGCCGGAATGAGTCTTCATGACTTTTTCCAGGACTTCGTCGCGGACCAGCTTGGGCGGCGTCTCCCGCCAAGGGCCTTCGGGAAGAAACGCCAGGGTCTCCAGTTCGATCAGGGTGGCCACCGTTTCATCCCTGGATTGTTTTTCGATGGAATACATGTGCCAGCCCTTATCCAAAACCGCTACCACGTACAACCGGAAAGTGTCCCCCGGACGCACCGGGTCTTTGCCGGGCAGAGCTTCCAGCGTGAGAGGCTGGCTCTGTTTATTCGATTTCTTAAATTTTTCGTAGGATTCGAACCCGTATCCCGGTGACCCGGACCCGAGGCAAAACCCAATGATTACCATTCCCCACAGGAGGCCGCGGGTGGAGATACCCAAGAGTCCGGCGCCGTTTGACCGGGCCGTTTGTCTTAAACGGGAGTCAGGCAAATTGAGCAGTCTCCTTCGGTTATTCTGCGGGGGGTTTCAGGTACTTTTCGATGAGGTTGACGAACTTGGCAGGGGGCACGGCACCCGAAAACATTTCTCCGTTAATGGTCGCGCTGGAGTAACTATAAACCCCTATGATAAAGGTAGGCGTCCCCTGAATACCGAGAGAGGCCCCTTCTTCAAAGTCCTTCTGTATCCGATTCTGGTACTTTCCTGAATCCAGGCATTTCTTAAACAAAAGCATATTCCGGACACCGGCGAGCCGGGCATTTTTTACAAGTTCCAGCTTACTTTCATAAAGGCGGCGGGCATCGCGGAAGACGAGTTTTTGCAACTGCCAGAACCGGCCCTGGTCACGGGCGCATTCCACGGCTTCTGACAAATCCCGCGCCTCCTGGTGAACCGGGAAATGCCGGTAGCCGAACTGGACCGTATCTCCATATTTATTTCGAAGGTCATTCAGGGTTCTCTGGACCTTTCGGCAGAAGGGACATAGAAAATCGGAGTATTCCATGACGAAGACTTTTCGGGTCTTGGCATCCTCACCATTAAACCATAACATGGCCGTACCGACATTGGCATTGATACGAAAATCGTTGGGAGGTTTAAGATGATTAACCACCCAGCCTTTAACAGCGGCCTGTTGAAACTTTTTATTCAAATCCTTCATTACCAGCTGAAGCTGTTTTTTCTCCAGAAAATTTTGAATCTGCCTCCTGAGTTGCTCCAGGGGACCCAGATTTTTGATTCCCGGTTCATTCTTATAAAAGTACTCAATATCTTTATCGGTGATTGCCACGGCCTTTTGGAGTTGCAGTTCAGGGTGGGATTCGGACAGTAATTTCAAAGCATTTTGCTTGAGCGAATCGTCCAGCATCAGATGCAGACGTTCCATCAATTCGTGAATCCGGGCGTTTTTCAGATCGTCCAGAAAAAGGGGTTGTCCGTCGACTTCCGCAATTAACGGATTACTGGAGTAAACGCTGAATTCCTCTTTCAGGCCGCCCTTTGTTGTCTCTTCAACCTTTTTCTCCTGGCCATTTTTCCCATTCCCGGCGGATTGGGCCAGAATGTTGCTGGAGAAGGAAAAACTTAAAAAGAGGACTGTCAGAATCAGGGAATAACCGGTTATGGCAATACGATGCATAATGTATCCACTACCTTTCATTTAATAATTCCGGATCGGGGTCCGCACATCATACGCTGATGAGATAAGCGATCTCTATGAGATAATACCTATTATCCAACATTTGAACCCCCAATCGCAATGGGATTATATAAAGGAAAAAGCCGGGTTTTTCGCGGGTTAAAATCAAAAAGGGCGGCTGGCGCCGCCCTTCGGATACCTTTGAATTTCAATTTCAGGTTGGATTTTACATCCGCCCCGCCCGTCAACTCGCTTTGAGGGATTCCTCCGGGTTCAGAAACTTGAGGCAGTTTGCCGCCAGTTCGAGAAAAGCCTTGCTCGCCGCCGAGTCGGGCCGGGACAGAACCACCGGTTCCCCGCTGTCGGATCGAATCGCCACTTCAGCATCGAGGGGAATGCTTCCCAGGTAGGGGAGCACCAGTTCCTCGGCCAACTTTTTGCCGCCACCGCGCTTGAACACGTCAATCTCCCCAGAGCAATGCGGGCATTCCATGGTGCCCATGTTCTCGATGATGCCGACGATGGGGACGTTGCTGTCGCGGGCGAAGGAGATCATTTTGCGGGCATCCAGCAGGGCCAGGTCCTGTGGCGTGGTGACCACTATGCAGCCGTCCACCTCGCCAATGAAATCGATGATGGTGATCTGCTCGTTGCCGGTTCCGGGCGGCAGGTCGATCAACAGGTAATCCAGCTCCCCCCAGTGGATGTTGCCGAGGAGTTCGATGATAAAATCGTATTTGACGGCGTCGCGCCAGGCGATGTGCATGTTGGGGTCTTCAATCAGAAACCCCAAAGACGCCACCTTCAACCCGTTGCTGGTTTCGTAAGGCATGATCCCGTCATCCTCCGCCTTGAGGCGGATACTCTCGGCGTTGATCAGTTTGGGGATATTGGGGCCATGCAGATCGGCATCCGCCAATCCCACTTTGTATCCCTTTTCCACCAATGCGATGGCCAAGTTGGTGGTGACGGTGCTTTTCCCGACACCGCCTTTATTACTGCCGATGATCAATTTGAATTTGATATCGTTCATCCGCTTGTTGACCAGCCAGCGGTTGTGCTCGTTATGATCGGCTTTACAATCGTCATCGTTGTTGTACTCGCACATTTCGCAGGTGTGGAGCAAACGGCATTCTCCGGTAACAGGCAAATCCATTAATCAATCCTCCAGTGTTTCCTTTTTATTAAAAATTGAGCTCGCGCTCACTACCTTGAATATTAATCCTTTAAGGCTATGGGGATAGCGCAAGTATATAATTATTTCCCCCTTGATGGAAAGCATAAAAAAATCTCCCGGATCATTTTATAAAAGGCCTGCTGAAAATTTAATTGAATCCATTTCAGGATGAATGGGCTCTAATCTCATAAGCTCAGCAAGCCGAACCGGAGGTTCTCATTCCCCTGGAGTATCAATATAAATCCTTTTATTTTAATAAGTTATACCGTCACCGCGGGATGACCCCGCTGGCGGATGTTGCTGTGAACCCGGCCGGGGAAGCTCTTTTCCGAACCGGACCCGGATTTAATTTCTTAATTTAAGCTATGGAGGAAGCCTTTTCATGAACAAATTGTTTTTTAAACTGAGCGCTCTTTTGTTGACCCTGCTGGTTTTCAGCCTTGCCACCGCTCTGGCGGGAACCCAGGCAATCGCCATCTCCGAGCCGGCCAATGGCGCAACCGTTTCCAGCCCGGTTAAAATCTGTATGGCAGCTCATGGAGTTACGGTGGAACCGGCTAAAAGAGGCGTGAATGAAGGTAGTGGCCATCATCACATTTTAGTGGACACCGACCTGCCAACCGATTTGAGCAAAGGCATCGGGAAAGACGCGCAACATCTGCATATGGGCGACGGCTCCACTTGTAAGGAAGTGAAACTGAATGCCGGTATCCATGTCATCCGCGCTCTGTTCGCCAAGGGCAATCATGTTCCTTATAATCCGGCAATTACGGCAACCATCATCATCAACGTGAAATAAGTCATTATCCGGACCCAACGGCTTCCCCAACCGCCGGGCGGCCCTCTTTAACCCGTCACCCTGTGGGTGCTCCCCCTCAGGGGGGAGAGGGTTTTTTTGTGGAAATCCACCACCCCTGTTATACAATCCAATACATAGTTCTGATTATCCAGCCTTCGGGGCATTTACCCTTTTCCCCAGGGACCGAGTGTTTATGCGCGCTCCTCTTATTCACAGGTCAAAAACATTCCGACACGCCTTTTGGATACTGGCGCTGGCCGGGATCTTTCTGCTCCAGCCGTCGGTGCTTCTGGCCTACGAGGTCAATAAGAACGCCATCGTCCTGCTGATCACCAAAGGCGTAAAAGGCCAGGACCTCGGCACCGGCACCGGCTTCATCGTCAAACCCGACGGCACGCTGATCACCAACTATCATGTGCTGGTGGACGCGGTATCGGTCGAAGCTATTTTCCCCAATGGCGACCGGGTACCGGTAAAAGGGGTGGTCAAACTCGACCGGAGCCGGGACTTCAGCATTCTCAAGCTGGAGGGCGATCTTTATTCCACTCTGGAAATCGGCGACTCGGACCGGACCCAGGTTTACGACTATACCAGCGCGCTGGGTTATCCCTCCCAGGGAGTTCAAATGGAGCGCGGCGGGTTGCAAGGGCCTCTCCTCCAGACCTACGGGTTTGTTCTGGGAGTGCACCCGCAGGCGCTGCCCGGGTTTTCATTTCTCTACACCACCACCCCGTTCCAACCGGGGTTCAGCGGCGGGCCGCTGGTCAATAAAGACAATAAGGTAGTAGGACTGGCCACGCTGGAAGGGCGGTCCATCAACCTGGCGTTACCGATCAATTCGCTCAAGCCTTACCTCAACGATCAAAAACTGCTCACCTTCGGACAACTGCTCAAGGCGGATCAATTTTCCAAGGAGGCGATGTATTACCGAGCCGATTTCGCGCTGCATGCGCTGGGAGAAGCCGGCCGGGCCATCGGCCTGTATCACAGCGCTCTCAAAATAGACGCGAATTATGTTCCGGCACGGTACGGCCTGGCGGTGGCTTACCGGGGACTGGGTGAGGTCGACAAAGCGATCGCGGAGTATGAAAAGGTTTTGAAGATCAATCCCCGGTTTCCCGAGGCGCTGTCCAACCTGGGCGGTCAATATTTCCGCAAAGGGGACGTGGATAAAGCCATCAGCCACTTTAAAAAAGCGATCGCGGTGTATCCCAACTTCATCCAGGCCTTGTCCAACCTGGGCGCGGCGCTCAACAAACAGGGGAAATTCAAGGAAGGCTTGCCGCATTTGAAAAAAGCGCTGGCGCTCGACCCGGAGTTTGCGGTGGCTTCCTTCAACCTGGGGAACGCTCAATTCGGGCTGGGCCATCTGGATAAGGCGGAGACGGCCTTCCATACCGCGATGCAACAGGGGATCGACTTTTTATCCCTGCACTGGAAACTGCATGAAATCCATCTCAAAAAAGGACGGCGCCAGCAGGCCATCGACCAACTGAAAATCATTTTACAAATCGA
>CBDVDB010000069.1:0-9644 GCA_965372625.1 uncultured Nitrospinaceae bacterium | reverse complement strand
CGGGGAAGAGAACCTGGTTTCACGGTTTTATTACCACGGCTACAAACAGGTCCCGGAATTTTCGGAGTGGAAGACCCATCAGTTTTATTTCGGGTGCGCCGACGGCAGTCCCATGGATATCGACTCCAAAGGCGACTGCTTCAACTGTTTCCCGTTTCACGATTTGAAGCTGGGGAATATTTCGGAGTTCAAGGAAGTGAACACCATCTCGGAAGCGCGGATGGGCTCTCGATTTTTAACGCACGTTTTTGAAAATACGAAGGCGAAGGAACCCTGCCGCTCCTGCCCGCATTACATGGTGCGTTGCTCCAGCGGATGTTTCGCTTACAATTTCGTTGAAAGTGAACCCGCACCGGCGGCAGTGGCCGCAGAGGAAAAACCGGCTTAAAGAGCCGAACCGGTAAACGCCGTCGACCGTTCGGAACCGAATTCGTTGCTCATCATGACGAGGTGATACCCTTCCTGCGTTTGCACCGGGCCGAACAATTCACCCCGGTTGAGGGTCATATCCCTGATCCCCTGGCGGATGATCTGTTCGAGTTCCGCATTTTTTAGGACGGGATCATAGCCCTTGATGCGGGGATCGTCCGACCCCAACTCGATCCACCCGAGGTTACCGCCATCCTCCTTGGAATCACACTGGCTGTACTTTTCCGCCAGTCGCATTAACATCTGGATACGCCCATTGGCGGTCTTGACTTCGTCAATCGTGCCTTTCAATAGCTCCGCGACTTCTTTTTTGTCCACCACGATATGGCGAACCTGAATCTGATGAGAAAAACCTACCATAAACAACCTCGAAATAAGCCCCCACTCCGGTACGGCGGGAGGGGTCAGAAAGATGCTTGCAGTTTGAGTGTCCGCTAGTTTATGTTATTTCTTTACAAATTTCCAGATGACTTATGACTCTTTTTTCCAAAAAATTGATTCTGGCTTCCCGCTCGCCCCGCCGGTCGGAGCTGCTGCGGTCGCTGGGCCTGGAATTTGAGGTGAGCCCCTCCCATGTAGAGGAAAACTGCGATCCCAGGGAGTCCCCTGAGCAAAATGCCCTGAATATCGCCCGCGATAAGGCCCGCCGGGTCGCCCGCCAAAACCCCGGCTGCTACGTTCTGGGAGCGGACACCCTGGTGGCGCTGGATAAGGAAATCATCGGCCAACCCGCCGACGCGGAAGACGCCTTTCGTATCCTTGCCCAACTGGCTGGGAAACAGCATCGAGTCATCACCGGCGTCGTGTTGATCTCCCCGGAAGAAAAGGAATACGAAACCGCCGCCGTCTCCACGGTGACGATCAAATCCATCTCCGGCGATGCCATCCGATCCTACATCGCCACGGGCGAACCCCTCGACAAGGCGGGAGCCTATGCCATTCAGGGAGAGGGGTCCTTCCTCGTCGAAAGCTGGGAAGGGTCGTACTCCAACATCGTCGGCCTGCCGTTGGAAGCCCTCACCGATCTTTTGAAACAGGCCGGATTCCCGCTTCCTCCAGAAAACGAAAACCACAAAGATTAATTTTCAAACCTGAAACACTTCCCGTTTCACCTGTGGTTTCCGGGACATCTTACCTCTTTGTTTATGGTCTGTTTACCGGGCTCCGGCCGCCGATTCTTGAAAAAAATACTTGACAAATTGAGACTTACCCGAACTTTAAAAAATTAAAAATCTCAATTTTTACTTGCACAGTTTTAATTTTTATTCATACTGGAAATAATCTGAATTTTTGAGAACTCTACGTGACGATACGGTGTAAAACATGTTGGCAGCAGGAAGCACAATCGAAATTCATGGCCTTTGCAATCACTGCAGTGCGCCCATTTTCCTGAATCACTGTACCGACTGGTACGGGAATTCCATCGTCACGTTGAATTGCTGGAACGGCCATTACAAGTGGATTGAGTTTGAAAATATCGAAAAGGATTTTCACGTTGATCCCAAAACCCAGCTAGTCACTTATATCGGCTTTTTCGATGCTCCATGATCTTAGCCCCTGAACCTCTCTCCTTAAAAAAAATACCAATCCGGACATTGTTGCTATGCCTTGCCCTGATCCCGGCATGGGTGTCCTTCGCGTGGGCAACGCCCCAAACCCCGCCGGGGATGGTGTACGTTCCCGAGGGATATTTCCAGATGGGCCACTCCGCCAGCGAAGCCCAGGATCAAAAACCGATGCACTTTGTTTACACTTCGGCGTATTTCATCGACAAATACGAAGTCAGCAACGCGGAATATAAAAAATTTATCGACGCCACCAGCCACGACAAACCCAGATACTGGGACGACGAGCGATTCAACCCACCCGATCATCCGGTGGTCGGGGTGAGTTGGTATGATGCCATGGCCTATTCGCGATGGAAAGGCCGCCGCCTGCCCACGGAAGCGGAATGGGAAAAGGCCGCACGCGGCAACGACGGCCGCCTCTACCCCTGGGGAGAAAAATCGGCCCTGGGAACGAAACTCTATTACGTCAATGTCTTTGGAATGGAAGATAAATTCGAGTTCACCGCGCCCGTCAATTATTACGCCGCCGGGGCCAGCCCGTTCGGAGCGCTCAATATGGCGGGTAACACCTGGGAGTGGTGCCTCGATTGGTATGACCGGGACTATTACCGCATCAGCCCGGAATTGGACCCCGAGGGTCCCGACGTCCAATTGATGAAAGTCCTGCGCGGGGGTTCCTGGATCAATAATATCGATGGCGTTCAGGCCACCCACCGGGCCCGTAATTCCCCCGGCATCAAAAATAATATTTACGGTTTCCGGACCGTCCTGCCTCTCCAATAAGCCAGGCTCCTAAAATCAATCTGTCAGGCTGAGCCCTTCGGCAAGCTCAGGACAGGCTCTGTCGAAGCGTGACCCGTTTGCCTTTTCAGCAAGCTTGGGGTGAAACCCTGGACCCAGAACCCGCTTTCCGAAACGGGTTGACAATCCCCCGCTCAAAGCTATATGTTACCCCCTTAGGGAGGCCGCCTCCCGCAAACCCAAATACCTCATCACCGAACTATAAGGAAAAAAGCATGAAGCGTTCGTCTGTTTTGAAAACCCTGTTTTTCTTAATGCTGGTCCCCGGCCTGACCCTTACATGGGTAACCTGGGTGTGGGCCCATGGGGGGCACGGCCACGATGTGGAACCGACCATTTCCCTGCCCGAAGTCCTGGCCAAAGTCAACGGCAACGACATTAAAAAATCAGCGATCTGGCCCGACCTCACCCGGACGGTGAAGCGTTACAAAAACAAAGGCATTCCCCTGTCGCGGGAGCAGGAAAAAGTCGCCGCCAAAAAACTGCTTCAGGATCAGATCAACCGCTTTCTGCTGTTGAAAAAAGCCGGCACCATGGGAATCCAGGTTTCCCCTGGAAAAGTCGACGAAGAAGTGGTCCGGGTGAAAAAGCAGTTCATGTCGGAAACGGAATTTCTCAAACAACTGAAGCTCAATAAACTCACGCTCAATCAATACAAACAGCAACTCAAGGAGGATGTTCTGATCGATGCGGTGTTCCGCCGGGAATTGGGCGAGGGCATTACCGTCAGCGATGCGGAGATTGAGGAATACTACAAAAAAAATCCCCAGCAATATTCGAGCCAGGAACAACGCCGCGCCAGCGTTATTCTGATCAAAGTCAACCCAAAAGCAGGAAACCTGGGGGAACGGAAAGCACGCGAAACTCTTGAGAAAATCGTGGGTAAGTTAAAAAAGGGCGAAGATTTTGCAGAACTGGCCCGCCTGTACTCTCAGGATTCCCTCGCCGGCAGGGGGGGAGACATGGGGTTTCGTACGAAAGACCGCCTGTTCGGTCCTTTCAAAAAACTGGCTTTCGCGCTCAAGGTGGGCGAAGTCAGCGAAATTTTCAGAACCAAACACGGTTTTCAGATTATGAAGGTTACGGGTAAAAAAGAAGGGGAAAAGGGAACGCTGGAGAGCGAGAAGGAAAATATCAGGACGCTTCTGCTGGACCGGAAAATCCAGAACAAAAGCCATCCCTATCTGGAGGCATTGAGAAAAAAGGCCGATATTAAAATTTATTTCTAGAAAACCGGGTCAGGATACCATCCGGGGAAACTTTCCATCCCCGTACCAGCGGAACGACGACTCAACTATCAACACAAATCCGCAAAACCTGAACACCCGCGCCTTGTTGCCGGAAATCCGCGGGGGTACACCTGATTATTTCCTGGCTTTCTTGCCTTTACTTTTACCTTTGTCTTTGCCGGCGCCGACTTCGCTGAGTTTGCGCTTGACGATTTTTCCCTTGTCCCGTTCAAAGTCCACCCTCAAATGCACGGAATTGGGGAACAGTTTGGCCACCACGCCGTCTTTCTTCTTGCCGGCGAAATCAAATTTGATGGTCTCTCCCACTTTCATGGCACACACCTCTACACAGCTGGGTCAGTTCGATAAAAAAATCCCCGTGAAATACCGGCACAAGGATCACTGGAAAAACCAGCAGACTATTAGAAATGCCCAGCTCTGTCAATCCTTTCTTTACCCTCTAGCGAGGGAGGGAACTGGCTGACGGTTAAATACAAGAGGGCATCCCTGAGCGCAGTTCAGAATTCAGGTCCAGCGTTACGCTGGCCCGTGGCGGTTCGCCACCCGGCCCATTTCCTGATACAATCCGCCCGAAAGGTGATATTCCCATGACGACGCCAGCCGCCACCCGGCCCCAGCCCCTGATATCGGAAAACCCGCAATCGGCGCCCGCCTATGCCCAGGTGGTGTTCAACCTGCCCCTGAAAGAAGCCTTCACCTATGGCATTCCGGAGCCGCTGAAAGGACAGGTCCGGGTGGGAACGCGCGTGCTGGCTCCCTTCGGTCCCCGCAAAATTACCGGCACGGTCGTCGGCCTGACGGATTCCTGCGAAGGGGAGTTTGAAATCAAATTCATCGAGGATCTGCCCGACGGCATTCCGGTGATTTCGGAGGAGTTGCTGGCACTCACCCGGTGGGTGGCGGATTATTACAACGCGGGCTGGGGCGAGGTCATCAAGGCCGCGCTTCCCGGCGGCCTCGATGAAGACCATCACGAAATTTTTTTCCTGACCGATAAAGGCGAAGCCGCGCTTCAGGAACGCGCCCTCCCCCAAAACGCGCTCAGAATTCTGCTGGCCCTCCAGAACAAAACCTCTCTCACCAAAAAACAGATTCAAAAAACCCTGCGTCAACAGTTCAGCGCTTACGCCCTGACGCAACTCAAACAGGAAGACTGTGTGTCGTCGCAGGTGAAAATTAAAAAAAAATCCGTCGCCTACACCACCGATAAAAAAGCCTGCCTCACGCTCGATAACCGGACCCCGGAGGAAATTGAAAAACTCCTGAAGCGCAGTCCCAAACAGCGTGCGCTTTTTGATTTGCTGACGGGCAGAGAGCTTCTCATTTCGGACCTGGCCAAAACGCTACCCGGTTATTCGGCGCCGCTCCGGGAATTGAAACGCAAGGGCCTGGCACGAACATTTTCCGTCAAGCAGGAGCGTACCGCCGCACGGGAAACCGATCCCGAATGGAACGCTGAAGCGCCGCAGGAATTCACCGAGCAACAGCAATCGGTATTCAACACGCTGGTCCGGTCCATCACCGCCTCCGAACATAAAACTTTTCTTCTGCACGGGATAACCGGGAGCGGCAAAACGGAAGTGTACATGCGCGCCATCCAAAAGGCGCTGGACGCGGACAAAACCGCCATCATGCTGGTGCCGGAGATTTCCCTGACGCCGCAAACCGTAAACCGCTTCCAGCGCAGGTTCGGATCGAACGTGGCAATCCTCCACAGCGGCCTGACCCCGGTCGAGCGTTACCTGGAATGGAAAAAAATAAGAGAAGAGCAGGTCGCCATAGTCGTCGGCGCGCGGTCGGCGGTGTTCGCGCCGTTTAAAAACCTGGGCGTGCTCATCATCGACGAGGAACACGACACCTCTTACAAGCAGGACAGCGTCCCCCGCTACCACGCGCGTGAAACGGCAATCGCGCGGGCGAAAGGCGCGGGAGCGGTGGTGATCCTGGGCTCGGCCACGCCCTCGCTGGAATCCCGCCGGAAAACCACCACCGGCGAATACCAATACCTGACGCTGGATGAGCGGATCGGCAACCGCCTGCTGCCGGTGATCCGGATCGTCGACATGCGCAAGGAGCGCGACGAGGCGAAAAACTATTCCATCTTTTCCATTCCGCTGAAGCAGGCGATGATGGACCGCCTCGATCAAAAAGAGCAGACGTTCCTGTTTCTCAACCGGCGCGGCACCGCCAATTACGTGGTGTGCCGCAAATGCGGGTTCGTGTTCGAGTGCCTCCGGTGCAGTGTTTCGCTCACCTTTCACGGCAATTCCAAAACCCTGCGCTGTCACTATTGCGATTTCAACGCGCCCATGCCCAAGGGGTGCATCGAATGCGGCGGCGAGGTCATCCGCTTCAGCGGGTTCGGCACGCAAAAATTGGAGGATGAAACGCGGGCGCTGTTTCCGATGGCGCGCATCAAACGCATGGACCGCGACACGATGCGCACCCGCGCCTCTTTCGAAAACATCTACAACGAAATGCGCGCCGGAGAAATCGACATCCTCATCGGCACGCAGATGATCACCAAGGGCCACCACTTCCCCAATGTCACGCTGGTCGGCGTCGTCTATGCGGATTTATCCCTGCACATCCCGGATTTCCGTTCCAGCGAGCGCACGTTTCAATTGCTCACGCAGGTAGCGGGGCGCGCCGGACGCGGCAAGGTGCCGGGAACGGTCATCGTTCAAGCGCATAACCCGGACCATTATGTATTCGATTTCGTGCCGCAACACGATTACAACGGATTTTTCAAAAAAGAAATCGGCCTGCGCGAAAAATTGAACTATCCCCCGTTCACCCAACTGGTGGCTCTGGAGATCGAAAGCGAAACGGAACCCGAAGGAGAAGCCGCGGTGCGCCTTCTCAATCAATTTCTGTCGGAACCCGTTAAGCAATCGCCGGGCGTTGAACTGTTGGGCCCCTCCCGCGCCGCGCTGTACCGCATCAACGACCGCTACCGCTGGCACCTGATTCTGCGCTCGAAGGATACCGAGCGCCTGCAGTCGCTGGTCGCCCGCTGTCTGGACAACCAGCAACTCAAAAAACTCACCTCGGGTAAAATCAAGGTGACCGTCGACGTCGATCCGATGAATCTGCTTTAGCGACACTCCCCGCCATGTTACCCTGTTAAACCATTTTTCTGATTACAGGAAAGGTTCTTCATGCGTCTGCTGCGAAAAACATACGACTGGATTCTGCGCTGGTCTGCCACTAAATATGCAGTCCCTGCGCTGTTTATTCTGGCGTTCGCCGAATCTTCATTTTTCCCGATTCCGCCCGATGTCTTGCTGATCGCCATGGCGGTAGCCGTGCCGCTGAAAGCGTTTCGGTTCGCGGCGGTCTGTTCCATCGGCTCGGTGCTGGGGGGCATGTTCGGCTATCTTTTGGGCTGGCAGTTCATGGATCTGGTGGGTAGCCGCATCGTCGAGTTCTATCATTTTCAGGAGCAGTGGGATAAAATTGGGGGGTGGTACGAGGAATACAACGCCTGGGCGGTGGGAGTGGCCGGGTTCACGCCGTTGCCGTATAAAGTATTCACGCTGGCGGCGGGGGCGTTCGAGATCAATTTCCCGATCTTCGTGCTGGCTTCGTTCGTCAGCCGGTCGGCGCGCTTTTTTATCGTCGCCGGATTGATCTATAAATACGGCGCACCGATCAAGGGATTCATCGAAAAATATTTCAATATTCTCAGCATCGTTTTTGTGGTGCTGTTGGTTGCCGGGTTTGTTCTGGTGAAATATATTTTCTGATTCGGGAGCTTTATGGATTCGCATATCGTGGTATTGATCACCGCCGCTTCGCAGGCAGAAGCCGACACCCTGAGCCGCGGGTTGGTCGAGGCCAAGCTGGCGTTCTGCGTCAACAGCCTGCCGGGGGTGAAGTCCACCTACTTCTGGGAAAACAAGTTGTGCGTCGACGATGAAATTCTTTTGATCGTGAAAACCCGCGCCGACCGGTTCGACGCATTGGAGAAGTGGGTGGTGGAACACCACAGTTACGACGTGCCGGAAGTGATCGCCCTGCCCATCGTCAAAGGATCCAAACCGTACCTCAAAGGCATCGACGACTGGGCGGGGTAGCCCCCGCTGGCATCTGGCTGACGGTTGACGGCTTTCGATGATCCTCATGCGCAATTAAATAAAATGGATCCCCGCTCCGCGAGGTCCGATTATGGACGGGGCGAATTTCAAAACCGACCGATAAATCGAGCAACTACAAAATTGAAACCATGACTCACCCTATTAAAATTCCAAAAGGCTGGGAGATGCCGGAGCATGAACTCACGCCGGAATCCATCTTCATGAACCGGCGCGAGGCGCTCCAGGCGATGGGATGGATCGGCACGCTGTCAGCCAGTCTCCTGTACGGCTGCGCTCCGGGAACGGATGATGCGACTAACGCCCATCCGGAAACGAACCTCACCCCTCTCGAGAAAAAACTCTATCCCGCCACGCGCAGTACCCGCTACACCATGGACCGGAAATTCACCAGCGAGGAAATCGCGGCGAGCTACAACAATTATTACGAGTTCAGCGAAGTCAAGGAGGACGTCCACCATCACGCTCAGAAACTGAAAACCCGGCCATGGCAGGTGGAGGTAACGGGGCTGGTCCAAAATCCTAAAACCTACGATCTGGACGATCTACTCAAAAAGTTTCCACTGGAGGAACGGTTTTACCGGCACCGGTGTGTCGAGGCGTGGGCGATGGCGGTGCCGTGGACCGGATTCCCGCTGAAGGCTCTGCTCGATGACGTGCAACCGTTGGCGAATGCCAAATACGTGCGCATGGTTTCGTTTCACAAACCGTTCACCGCGCAGGGGCAACTCGCGTTCTGGCAACCGTGGCCGTATGCCGAAGCGCTCACCCTGCCAGAGGCGATGAACGAGTTGACGATTCTGGCGACCGGCATCTACGGTCATCCGCTCCCGAAACAGCACGGCGCGCCGATAAGACTGGTGGCGCCGTGGAAATACGGCTTCAAAAGCATCAAGGCGATTCAACGCATTGAGTTGATCGACTATAAACCGCAGACTTTCTGGAACGCCCTGCAACCGCAGGAATACGGATTTACCGCCAACGTGAACCCGGCCATCCCGCATCCGCGCTGGCCGCAGACCAAAGAGAAGATGATCGGCACCGGCGAAATCCGCCTCACCCAACTCTACAACGGCTACGGCGACTTCGTCGCCGATATGTACGCCTGAAATTTTTCTTCTATGCGGAAAGAACCTTAACTTCCCGCACCAGGCGGGTTTTCAATCTTCGTTTTTCGGATTGAAGATCAAAACGGGACTGCAGGTTGATCCAGAAATTCTCCGAGGTGCCGAAGAACCGCGACAAGCGCAGGGCGGTGTCGGGGCTGATGCCTCTTTTTTCATGGACAATCTCGTTGATCCGGCGCGGCGGGACGCTGATGTCCTTCGCCAGACGGTACTGACTGATCTCCATCGGTTTGAGAAACTCTTCCAGCAAAATCTCCCCCGGATGAATCGGCTTTAATTTATTTCTTTTCCTGCTCACAACTTTCCTTCCTTCTTTTATTCCACTGATTGAGCGCACCGGAAGCCGATGTGGTTGAAGCGGCCGGCGGGCAG
>CBDVDB010000068.1:0-9828 GCA_965372625.1 uncultured Nitrospinaceae bacterium | reverse complement strand
GCCACCGCCGTCGATCTCTGCCTGTTCGATCATGCCGCCTCCGAAAAAGAATCGCAAACCCTCCCCCTGGAGAAAGGCTCCGATTCGGTCTGGCGCGTTCACGTTCCCAATTTAAAAGCGGGATGCCTGTACGGCTACCGCGTGCAGGGTCCTTATCAACCGGAACGGGGGCACCGCTTCAACCCTTCAAAGCTGCTGCTCGACCCCTACGCCAAAGCTCTGGGAAGAACCATGCAATGGCACGAGGCGTTGCGATCCGTTCCGCCGGAAACTGAGGATCAACACGACTCACCTCCGAATTCTTCGGACAGCGCTCCTTACGCCCCGCTTGGAAAAGTGATCGACACTGCCTTCGATTGGGGAGACGACCGCCCGCCCGCCATTCCCTGGGAGGAAACCATAATTTATGAAGCGCATGTGAAGGGGATGACGCAACGGCATCCCGCCATCACCGAAGAATTGCGCGGCACCTATGCCGGCCTCGCCTCGGAACCCGTTATCGAACATTTAACCCGGCTGGGAATAACCGCGATCGAATTATTGCCCGTGCATCAGAGCGCGGATGAATACCGTCTCCATAAAAGCGGGTTGACCAATTACTGGGGCTACAATCCATTGCTGTTTTTCGCGCCGGATGTCCGTTTCGCCAGCGGCGATGATTCGGACCCCATCCTGGAATTCAAAACGATGGTGCGAACGTTTCACCAGGCGGGGATTGAGGTGATTCTCGACATGGTGTTCAACCATACCGCCGAAAGCGATCTTAACGGTCCTACCCTGTCGTTTCGCGGTATCGACAATGCCACGTACTACCGGAGAGACCCGAAGCATCCCGAACGCTACGCAGACTTTACGGGTTGCGGCAACACGTTCAACCTTCACCACCCCCGGGTCCGGCAGTTGGTTCTCGACTGCCTGCGGTACTGGATTGATGAAATGCACGTCGACGGTTTCCGTCTGGACCTGGCGGTTACCGTGGGCCGCGGCAAAAAAGCGTTCGAGCCTCAGGGAAGTTTTTTCAAGAGCGTTGCGGAAGACCCAACGCTCTCTAAAGTGAAATGGATTGCCGAGCCCTGGGACCTGGGACCCAAGGGCTATCAACTGTCCCGCTTTCCCTCCGGCTGGTCGGAATGGAACGACCAGTACCGCCAGACCACCCGTAAATTCTGGCGGGGCGATAGCCACCAATCCCTCACTTTGGCAAAAAGAGTATCAGGAAGCCGCGATCTGTTCGGGGACCGGTCGCCCCGTTCCAGTATCAATTACATCACCAGCCATGACGGGTTCACGCTGCAGGACCTGGTCACTTACGAACATAAACACAACGAAGCCAACGGCGAAAGCAATCATGACGGTTCCCGCGCCAACGACAGTTGCAATTACGGAGTGGAGGGGCCGACGGACGATCCGGCGCTGAATTCACTGCGCCAGCAACACCAACGAAATCTGCTGGCCACCCTTCTGCTATCGGCGGGAACGCCGATGATATGCGGAGGCGATGAAATCGGCCGCACTCAACAGGGCAACAACAACGCCTATTGCCAGGACAACCCGATCAGCTGGACCGATTGGAATCTTGATGAAGAGCAAACCCGCTTGCTGGAATTCACCCGCTCCCTCGTTCAACTCAGAAAAAGCCGTTCGTGGGCCGACAACTCCATGCAATGGCTGGCGGCGGACGGCCGGATGATCGATTTACAGCAAGAGGATTCCTGCGATATTTCCTGCCTGGGATGTCTGCTGATGGATGCCCCCGCAAAAGAAAACCCGGCCCTTTTGATCCTGTGGAACGGCGGAGATCAAAACTCCGATTTCACACTACCCGGAGAGGGGCGTGTCTGGAAAGTGCTGATAGATACCGCACGGCCGGGCGAACCCCACCCTTCTCCCCTGGACAAATCATTGAAAATCCATAGTCTACCCGCCCGGTCCCTGGCCGTCCTCGGCGCAGAATCGAAGCCGTAAATCCCTCCCGGGAAAACAGGATTGAAACGCCGCCCCGCAAAGCTTATCCTGATAATTACAGGTAATGAGGCAACACTAATCATGTTACACTTTAGTTAAGTCTATGAAAAATCAGGATACACAGTCAGAGAAAATCCGGGTGCGCGTCGACGCGGATTTAAAGGAACTGATTCCCGGCTACCTGGAAAACAGGGAAAAGGACCTGCTTGTTTACCAACAGGCTTTGAAAAAGGACGATTTTAATTCGATTGCCGTCCTGGGTCATTCCATGAAAGGGTCTGGGGGGGGATATGGATTCGATGACCTGAGCAGTATCGGCCGGGCAATAGAAAAAGCCGCTAAAAGCAGGGACAAGGAATCCGTCCGTAAATCCATCATTGACCTGACGGATTTTCTCAAAAAGCTCGAAATCGTTTACGATTGATCCCCGGTCCGGTCTCCCCGGATAACGTTTCTTTACTTTAATAAAACTCCGTTTTCTTCAAAATTCTTGATGACCGTTGCCTTCAGGTTCAAACTCATATCAGGATTCGCGGCGCTGTTATTTCTGTTGGCCTTCGGCGTCTCCGCCCGGGCGGACAACCCTTTCGGGATTCCTTCATTGGATGCCCCCGCCGCCGAGGAAAAATGTCTCGACTGCCACCAGGGGATTGAAGAAGTCAGCCGCTCGCACCCTCTCAAACTGGGCTGCACCTCCTGCCATGGCGGCAACGGCGCGTCGAGCGATAAAGACCGGGCGCATGCGACACTCATTTACGACCCGCAGGCGGGAACCGGCAAACGCAACCCCTCTTCCCTGAAAGTCGTCCAACTCAGTTGCGGCAAAGCGCTATGCCATTCCGGCCACAAAGATGACAGCCGCAACCATGCCGACCGGGTGCGCAAATCCATGATGGGAACCCTGGCGGGGATGATTACCGGCCTCCGGTACCAGTGGGGCGGCCAGCCGGGCAAAACGGCCAACTACGGCATCTATAAGGTGGACGATGCCGACGGCATCACTCCCGAAAACCTCGGCGCCCTGAAACGTTTGGAGGAGCTTCCTTATTTCAATCCCTACCACTGGCGCCAGCATCAACCGTCCCCAAAAGGAGCGCCGCGCAAAAAAATTTCCAATCATATAGGCGACCATGTTCTGCGCGAGCGTTGTTTGCAATGCCATATCGACGCGCCGCCGCCGCCGGGAGAATACCGTTCGCAGGGATGCGCCGCCTGCCACTTCAGTTATCATCCGGAAGGAAAGTACCTGGGCCGCGATCCGACAGTCCCAAAAAACAAAACGGGCTATCCCGCTTATCATCGCATGACCGTTTTGCCTTCCGGCAATGTGTGTCTGCAATGCCACAAATCGTTTTTATCGCAAATGGCCACCGAAAAATTTTCGATTCCTTTTCCCAGGCGCAATCGCCAGGGAAAACTTTCCTTTCCGGGAGGCGGGCAACCCCGCAGGGACGTTCATTTCGAACGCGGAATGGAATGCATTGACTGCCATACGCAGTCTGATATTATGGGTGACGGTAATATCTATTCCCGGCAATTTCAGGCGGTGGAAATTCGTTGCGAAACCTGCCACGGCGACAGCACGTCGTATCCCCGGATCTCAAAAATCAAGATTCCGCAGGACCCGGCCGTTCGGTTAAGCCGCCACTACAAAGGGTTCACCAACAAGGTGGGCGACGCCATGGCGGTTTCGGCAAGAAACCGGAAACTGACCAACGTCAAAGCTCTGGGGAAAAAATTCATCGCCTACAGCAAACGCACCGGGAAAGCGCGCACCATTCCGCTGACCAAGGATCATCAATGGGGACACAACATTCCCGGT
This sequence comes from uncultured Nitrospinaceae bacterium, assembly GCA_965372625.1. Classification (GTDB taxonomy): domain Bacteria; phylum Nitrospinota; class Nitrospinia; order Nitrospinales; family Nitrospinaceae; genus SZUA-226. Next base: position 6,041 of record CBDVDB010000068.1, on the reverse strand, counting down.
CACCGGGACAGATTGGCCTGCACGGCCTGCCATTCGCAATGGGTGCCGCGTTGCGAAGGATGCCATATGACTCTCAAATCGGGGCAAGGGGACGGCGCCGCCAGCCCTCATACCTGGAGCCCGTATCAATTCACCATGAAGCATGAACTACCGGCGCTGATGATCGGCCCCCGCGGCAAGATAGTTCCCATGCTGGCTCAGCCTCCGCACACCCTGACCGTCCTGGACCCACAGGAAAATACGGTTCCGGTGGTGAACAGCGATGGCGATTCGCCGGGGGAATACCGCAATTGGGAATTCACCAACGCCGCGGGTTACTCGGGGTCCAACCTGGCTTATGGAACGCAGCCGCATTCGGTGAGCAAAAAGGTGCGCTCCTGCGAAAGCTGTCACGTGTCACCGCAGACTTTGGGAATGGGTGAAGGGGATTTGCGCATCAAGAACAAACAGACCGGAGGGCACGATCAATTCAATCCGCTGGTGCGAACCCAACGGGTGCTGAGAAAATCGAAATTCGCCCCCGAAACCAAGGTGAACCCACGGGGACAACCGATCGCAGGCTCCGGCCAGCCGGGTGCGCGGCCGTTCAATCAGGAAGAAATCACCCGTATCCTCAGGGTCGGCAACTGCATTTCCTGCCACCCGCGTTATACGGATAAAATTTACAGAGACATGGAAAAAAGTTATAAATTTTCTATTAATATCAAACATCGCCGGTTAAGAAATAAAATTTTAAACAAGCGCTGATTCCTTTATGACGAAATTCCTGTTTTCCAGAACAACGCTCCTCACCGTTCTCGCCACCGCCGTATTGGCCTGGGCGATTCCCCAACTGATGGCTCAGGAAAGGTTTGAGACCGCGCCGCTGGAGAAAAATGCTCCGGCGGCCTTCGATGAAGATTCGTCCGGCGGATTCATAAAGGAAATGGTGGATATTCCGCCGCAGGATGAGAAACCCACCATCGATGCATCCGATTTTCGGGATCCGTTCTTTTTTCTAAAAAGGAATGGCGCGGATGCCCGGCAGGCGTTGCAACCGGGAACCACGATGGACGGGTTGAAATTCAACTCCTACAACGACTCCATGGGTTTCATCGACCGTTATTACAAAAACTCCAATTTCGTTTTGAAGGATGTCTATGGCCGCATTGAATTCGTCAATAAAGAAGGAGGATGCCTGAAGTGCCACCGCGGAATCGAGGAGATCAGCCAAAACCATCGGTTTTCCTGCGTCACCTGTCATCGCGGCAGGCTTAAAGGAAAAACCGTGGCCCAAGCTCACCGGGGCATGGTATCCAATCCTTCCGATTTAAAACACGCCCAAAAGTATTGCGGCAAATGCCATGCTGAGCAAATCAAGAAAGTGAAAAACTCGCTGATGGCCACCGCGCGGGGCGTCATCGAAATCACCCGGGAAGCCTGGGGCGAACCGCCGTTGAAGCAACCCCGGAGAATCAAGAAAAAGGGTAAAAAAAAGCAGAAGCATCCCTGGACCTACGCCAGCCCCGGAAAACCGGTGGACGATTTTCTGCAGAAGAAATGTCTGCGATGTCATGTGCAATCCGCGTCACCCCATCGCGCGGGAGATTACCGGGCTACGGGTTGCGCGTCCTGCCATATGATTTACACCAACGAGGGAACCTCCCTCACCCGCGACCGTGCCATCCAGAAAGTGCAACGGTCGGACCCCAAATATTTAAGGAACCGGTTGAGCGCCAGCGTCGCCAAAAATTCGCTGAACAACCGGCGGGGCTACCCCCTCCTGCACAAGTTCACCGTGGCCATACCCAGCGTTCAGTGCGAGCATTGCCACAACTACAACGGCGTCGGCAACGAATTTGAAGGCCAGTTCGGCAAACCGGCGCGGCCCGGAACGCTCCCGATGCAAGCGAATGAAGACCAGCCCGTTCTGTATGGCCGCTCACATGAATTTCTCCTGCCGGACATCCATCGCGAAAAGGGCATGCATTGCATCGATTGCCACGGGCCTGAAGAAATCAAGGCGGATGCGTTCAAGAACCCGACCATGCACGATGCCGTCAAAGTGCGTTGCGAAACCTGCCACGGCACCAACAGCCGGGTCCCGGCAGGACTCCTGCTGACGGAACTGGATTCACGGGCGGAAGAGTTGATCAAAAGAAACCAGCTCAATCCCAACCTGATGAAGAAAATCAAAATCGGGGATACGGTTATGGTGGATTTACAGGGCCGGCCCCTGCCTCATATTGCATGGGTCGAAGATAAATGGATTCTGTACTCCAAGGTGACGGGCAAGGAACATGAGATTCCGCTTCTTAAAAATTTAAAAAGGCGCCCGTACGCTCATCAAATACTCGGACACATGAAAAATACCGAATGCTCCGCCTGCCACGCCCGCTGGTCCGCCAGCGAGTGGGGAATGCATGTGATCCGGGAGGATGAAATCAACAAGCGGCAGTGGCAGGATTGGTCACTCACCGACCCGACCCTGCAACAACTGCTTTGGGGATCGCAAAAAGGCGGCCATGCTTTGAGTAAACCCCGCGAAGGAATGCTGAACTGGAATTCGGCCACCGTCACGCCGAATGGTCCCAGGGGAAAATGGACGAAAGGCATCTGGAGCACCATCTTCTCCGAGACAGACTGGAACAGTCTGATCCTTGGAAAAAACAAGCGCAAACGATATACGATCATGAAACCGCGTTATCAATATTTTGTGACCGCCCTCTCAAAAACGGGCGACCGGCAAACTTTACGGGCCAAAGTACCCCTGACCCGCAATGGCAGGCCGGGTTGGGTGATGACTCCCCATACCCCGCACACCATCCGGTCCACTACCCGCCCCTGCGAAAGCTGTCATGAAAGCCTCCTGGCGGTGGGACTCGGAGACCCGGCGCTGAACTTCGTGAAAGACGGAGAACCCTTCCTGACTGAATTGAGGCGATCCAACCGTATCCTGCCGCAATTCCAGATCAAGCAGATGGTGTCACGCAACGGATGGAGTTTGCAGAATCCCATGCCCAAGGGAAAACTGCGTTTCATGAAATCCAAGGAAATCAAATCCCTGCTTAAAAAGTCGGACCGCTATCGCGCCTACCGTTTTCTGGACCTGAGAAGAAATGGGCAATCACGCCTGTTGATGCGGCGGGTATTCCCCTACGATTTGAAACATAAGGTCAACGAAGAGAAATTTGGCGCACCTGCCGGTGAGGAAAAACTTTTGTATTATGATTTGGATCAACATGGTTTTTTCGAGACTCAACGTCCGCAACCGGCTCCCGAACCCGAATTCGAAGCGGCGGTAGAAGAGCCTTCGCCCGTTGAACCGGAGCCAGCGCCGGGCACCGCTTCCCAGTCACTGCCGCCACTGATCCCGCAAAATTCCAGTCCCGGATTTTATATTGACCTGACCCCGAATAGAAACACGCAAACTCCCCAGCTGATTCCGGAAAAAGGGATATTGGAAGATGACCGCCCCTAAGAAATATTTTATAGTTTGGATCTTTCTTATGGTCACCGGCGGGTGGTGCGCCGGGGCTGCGGCGTCCCCCGCGCTGATAAAAGAAAAACAATGCGACTCCTGCCACCGTTTTTCCGCAGATGATACCAGGCGGTCCGCACCCGATTTGTTTTTCGCGGGCGACAAGTTCCAAAGGAAATGGCTGGAGAACTTCTTAAAACGGCCTGAAATTATCCGGCTGGCGGGGCATACCCGCGATCCGGGTTTTTTAACAGGGAAACCGCAAACGTCCGGTCCGCATCCGGCCCTGAACCCAAGTGAAGCTCAACAGATGACGGATCACTTGATGTCCTTGAAAATCCTGAAGGACAACCCGCCGTTAAGCCTTACGGATTTATCCAAAGGGGCGCGCGTGCGAGTGAAAATTCTGTTCGAGCGGGATTTCAGTTGCATCGCCTGCCATCAGAGCTATAACCTGGCCCGCCAACAGAGGGGTGGAGTCTCCGGTCCCTCGCTGGTCGACGCGGGACGACGCCTGCGTCCGCAGTGGGTGTACCAGTGGCTGAAAGATCCCAAACAATTTACCGCCAGGGGAAGGATGCCGAACTACAAGTTTGACGAAGAGACCCTGCGGAAGTTGACGCAATACATCATGTCCCACAAAAAGGACAATCCAATAAAATGAAGCGGGCCCTGATTTCAGTTGCGGGAATAATCCTGATAGGAATACTAACCGGTTGCGGGCAGGACCCGGCTGAGGAAAAACCCGCCCAACCACCGGCGCCGGCGGTTTTCCCGGCACCGCGCGCGCATCCCGTCATCCAGGAAACACGCGACTCGTATCAGTTTTACTGTGCCCAGTGCCATGGCACCCAAGGGCATGGCGACGGCATCAACGCGCCCTATCTCACGGTGCCGCCGCGCGACCACACCAAGGCGGATTACCTGGAGACCCGCTCCGACGAACATTTGTTCATGGCCATTCAGCAAGGCGGCCTGGCGGTGGGACGCGCGCCCTGCATGCCCAGCTGGGGCCATACGCTGGATGACAATGCCATTCATTCTCTGGTGAGCTATATCCGGGAGCTGTGCCAGTGCGAGAGCCTCTGACCGGAACGGGTTACCGGCGAAACGCGGACCACAGGCTGGAATAGTCGTCCGTCCAGGGCTCAGAATCATTCGCCGCAAAATTCCTCCACCCCAGATTATTCAATAAGAATCGAAAGCGCTCCGAATCGCGGCCCACCAGCACCCAGGTGGTGGCCTCTTCCTCCGGGGAGGGTTTGGTGATACCGGTCGACTTGACGGCGGATACCAGGCCCAACTGCCGCGCATTGGAATCCAGAACCGGGCTCAAGTCCAAAAACGTATTGGTGACATGGAAACACAGAATGCCGCCGGGTTTTAAAACTCTCAGGTATTCGCGGATGGCTTCCACCGTCATCAGGTGGACGGGAATGGAGCCGCCGTTGAACACGTCGATAAATACGGCGTCATATAAATTTTCAGGTTCCTTGCGGAGTGACACCCGTGCATCGCCATACACGAGCCGGAGCTTGCCCTTCATGCCGGGAAGATAGCTGAAATACTCCTGGGCAATTTCTCCCACCAGAGGATCCAATTCATAAATATCGTATTGGTCCCCTGGTTGCGCATAAGCAGCAAGACTCCCCACGCCCAGGCCCACCAGCGCCACCCTGGAAACCGGCAACAGCCGCTGGCCCAAAATCTCGCCCGGAGGTGAATGCCTGTGAAAATAGGCCAGAGGTTCCTGCCGCCGTTCGCCATCTTTAAACTGAGCGCCATGCATCGTCGTGCCGTGTTTCATTTTGCGGAACGCTCCGGTTTCGTAAACGGTGTAGATTCCGTAATAGTTCCGCTTTTTAAATAACGTTTGGTTCTCCTGTGACAATTGGTCCAGAAAAGGAATCACCACGATGATCCCCGCCAGAGAACAGGCATAGGTCCGCGCATCACTTTTAAGAAAATAATACAGTCCGAGCAGAGCGCTTCCGGCCACCAGAGCGATGATGAGTTCCGCCTGGGAACCGAACCGGTTGAGGGCGCCCACCCAAACCAGCGGCACCGCAATGATGGCTGCAACAAGCACCGCTCCCCGCAATGAGATTTTCTTGCGTAATGGATTGACCCACAGGAACCCCGCCACGGCGATCAAAAATGAGACCAGCAATTCGATGATCTCGTCGAAAACCAAAGGCACCACCCAGTTGACGACCAACCCGCCGAGAAATCCACCCGCCGACAAGACGATATAATAGGTGGTCAACTGACCGCTGTCCTCCGGTTTGGTCTGATTGAGATGGTAATGGCAAACCAGGCAGAACACGAAACAGAGAGTCAGCAGGATCAGGGGCTCCATCGCCACCACCGCCCAATAGTGAGTGGAGCGCAGGGCGATCAGAAGATGGATGCCATATTCCACGGGATTATTGCCCGTCGCTTTAAAAACAAACAATACGATGCCCAGACTGAGGAACAGGTAAAACCGTTCTTGCAAATACTTCGGACAAAAGGGATGCTTTTTGAAGGTGAGCACCAGAGTCAACAGGTAAATCGCCAGAGGGATCACCCATAACAAAGG
>CBDVDB010000067.1:0-9944 GCA_965372625.1 uncultured Nitrospinaceae bacterium | reverse complement strand
TTTTTCTCGCGATTTCACGGGTGGCGGCACGCAGTTCCCAATCCTCACCAAACTGGGTGATCCAATTCGATCTGAAATTTTCTTCCTCCGGCGTTAAAGCCATCGCAAATCCCTGTAATGAAAATCGTGGAGACGGGGACGGTCACCTGAAAACAGGTTTGTATCATAGAACTGAGTTAACCCATCCCGAAATGCAATAACTTCGGACCCCAGGGGATCAACCGGATTTTCGAGAGGCTCAAGCGCTATGCGGTGAGGGCGGACCCGCCCATGCCGCGGTTGGAGGGGCGCGGGCATTGCCCGAAATTCTGCAGGATTCCGGGCCGCGGGTCGAAATCCAATTGCTTTATTTAGTGCATTGGGACCCGGTCTTCATGCGAGTCCAATGATAGGAACCGCCAGAGGGACGCCCACCGGGAATCAACGGGCCGCAGCGCTCTGATCCGACGGGCAGGGGCCGGGAGTCATATACATCAGATAGTTGCCCATGCCGTATAGCTCCCGCTGGTCTTCGAGGGTCTTATGGTGAACCATGGTCATCTGGTATTCGTCGCGCGTGTTGACGGAGAACCCGACCGGGTCCTTATAAACCTGATGCGGCTTAAAAGCCTTGAACCCGCCGTCCATGGTGACATCGGGAACGGTCCGCAGCAGGGTTTTGCCGGTGGTCTTGTTATCCAGCGCGATCAGCAGAAGTTGGTCGTGGCCGTGGGGATAGGCATACTTCGTACAGCCGTCCATGCGAAACTTCAGGGGGGCGGTCCGCACATCCACTCCCGTGCGGATCAGCATGCCCTCATCCGTTTCGTCCTTGGCCCGTTGCCCGAACTTGCTGAAACACACGATATTGACGCCCACCTGGTACACCTCCATCGGCTCCACGCGGGACCCTTTGGGAGCTATCTGCATGGTGAAGCTGGCCATCACATTTTTGGTTTTTGGAACCTTATGATAGAAGGCCACCAGCGCCGTCAGCCTGCTGCCTTTCCCCAACTTGACGCCGTAGCCTTTGGGAAAACGGGCCTCGGTCAACTCCATACCGGCGCCCGCGAAGAACAGGGGCTCGCCCGGACAGGAAACGCTCTCCCTATTATTATCCATCAACAAAATATGGTGAAGGTAGGACTGCGGAAGCGGCGTGCCATCCTGCAGGAACACATCGGCTTTATAGCCGGTCAGATACTTATCCTCCGGCAGCTTAAAGTTATGCATGGGCATGCTCGCCGCCAGATAACCATCGTGGCCCACCGGCAGGTCGATCGGTCCGAAGGTTATCGTGACGGTGGTATCGGTGACGATCACCTCGGTTTTGGTCTTGTTCGTCAGGGTGGGCACGTCATGATGATGGCCGCCACCGGCCAGAACCGGAGCCACTCCGGCAAGCATCACGAATGCGATGACAGGTAAGTGTTTCACGATGTTCCCTCCAGTAATTAATATAATGAAAAGACCATTGCGATCGACCCTATTTCTTCGGAGAGTCAATCGGTTCGGCAGGCAGGCGAATCCAAAGATAATCGCCGCCGAATTTTTTGGTCGGAATGTCGTCGTTATCTCCCACCCGGGTGTACCACCAGACGCCTTCAGCCTGATTGCCATCTTCAGAAAGCAGAACCTCAAAACCTCCCTCGCGATCATTACCGGACTGATGCCAGGTGCCTTGCCACTTCCGATCTTTAAACCCGGTGGTCTTGATGATGCCATTTTTCCAGGTATAGGTGCCATTCCCCTGAGGGTCCAGAGTGGCTACATACGTTCGGTCCTCCTCCTGGATTTCCCAGACACCACTCATTGGGGACCCTGACGCACAGGCCATCATCATGCCCAGCAGAAAACCCATAAGCCCCAAACCCGTCCATGGCATCGCCGGTCCGGGGAAGGACTGGAATTTCCTGAGCGAGGAAGATTTCATATATTTGAATGGGTAGCGGTGAAGTAGGGGGAAAAACTAAGGTGACGATACCACCATTTGAAGGCCTGTCAACATAAATGATGCGTCCCTCCGGAGGTCTGTAAACCCTTAAAAAACAACACCCATGGTTCCAATTATTTTGATTTATCCATGGAGTAGGCGGAGGTGCAATTTTCGGTTTACGCCCCCGCGAATAGGGTGGACCAGGCCATGCTCCGGTTGGCGCCGCCGGCGTGGCCTTTCCGGCTCACGATCAGCAGGCCGATGTCCTGCGCCTCCTCGAACCAGCCCAGCGCGATATCCAACGCTGCCTGCGGAGCGATGCCCCGCTCCAGCATCTCGTAGGCCCGGTAAGCGGTGAGGTGGAGGGTAATCGACTCGCCGTGCCCGGTGGCGGCGACCGCGCCGTCCGCCCCGGCATACAAGCCGCAGCCGATGAGCGGGACATCCCCCACCCGGCCGGGACGCGCCCCGCCGGTGCCACCGGTACTCAACGCCACGGCGAACCGCTCTCCGTCAAACAGGACGCAACCCACCGTATCGGTGCCGGGGGCCTGGGAGTCCGGACCGGCCATGTTCACCCGCTCGAACCCGAGTTCCACGGCATATTGAAGCGCGTCCTCCCCCGTTAACAACCGATACTCCGAATCGGCGACGCGACCCGCAACGTGGACGGGATTTTTGATGTGTTGAATCGCGGACACCGCCCCGAAACGTTGCTGGCTGTCCATGCAGGCGGCGTCCATCCGCACCGACCCATCACTGCGCGGGCGCGCTCCGGTGCCGGCGTTGAAGCGGGGATCGTCCTCCAGGGTCGCCACCGCCCGGCATACCACTTCCAATGCCGGGGTTTGGGTCTGGATCAACTCCATACCGAGTTGGCAGGCCCGGTCGGTGCCATCGGAATGGGCGTTGTCGGACCCGGTGCCGCCGTGGGCCAGTATGATTGGTTTTTTCACGGACATAAACTTGCTTTCCACTTTTGCCGGCCGGTTGAATAGGGTATGATGACCCCAATCATCTCATAATGCCGGATTCGAAATTATGGTCAAATTTTGTTTGCAGTGCAAGAACGCGTTCTGGGGCGGCCAGTTTTGCCCCCAATGCGAGGGTGAGATCGAACTGCTCGACGCCGCCGTGCCGGAGAACCAGAAATACCTCAGCGAACTCAATATCGACGTACGCCCCAAGTACTTCGCCCGCAGTTCGATGTTGCTCACCGCCTTCGGATTCATCATGGCCCTGCCGCTGGGAATGTTCATCTTTATCAGAGGGATGAGCGAATCGGGGAATGTCATACTATGGGCGGGCATCGGCATCGCCACCGTCGTGCTGATTGCCTGGGGCGCCTGGTTCCTTTCCGCCAAACTGTTCAGCAGGCAAATGAAAGCCGTCGAGGACACCAAAAATCCCCAGTTGGATTGAGTTTCTACCTCTAAGCGATCAGGTCAGCGCTTTTTGGCCGATGTCTGTGCGGTAATGAACGCCATCCCACTGGATTTTGCCGACCGCCTGGTAGGCTTTGACGATCGCCATTTGCACGTTGCCTCCCAAGGCGGTAACTCCTAATACCCGGCCGCCACTGGTGACGATACCGTCCCCCTCTTGTTTCGTGCCCGCGTGAAACACCGTGACTCCCGGCAGCAAATTGGCCTGATCGAGACCGCGGATGGATTTGCCCTTTTCATACGAACCGGGATAACCGTTCGACGCCATCACCACGCACACCGCTGACTCCTTTTTCCATGCCAGCGAACAGGAATCCAGAGTGCCGTCGGCGCAGGCTTCCATAATGGGCACGATGTCGCTTTGCATCCGCATCATCAGCGGCTGGGTTTCCGGGTCGCCGAACCGCGCGTTGAACTCCAGCACCTTCGGGCCACCGGGGGTAATCATCAACCCCGCGTACAATACTCCCTGATAAGGAATGCCGTCATTGCGCATGCCGTCGACCACCGGGAGCATCACCCGGTCGATGACCTGTTGTCTGAGCTCGGGCGTGAAAACGGGAGCGGGAGAGTAGGCTCCCATGCCGCCGGTGTTGGGACCGGTATCACCGTCGAACGCCGCCTTGTGGTCCTGCGCCGCATCCATCGCCAGCACCGTGTTGCCGTCGGTGAACGCCAACAGGGACACCTCCTGCCCCGCCAGCCGTTCCTCGATGATGATGCGGCTGCCCGACTCGCCGAAAATTTTATCGTTCATGATCCGGCCGATGGCATCCGCCGCCTCCCCTTCAGTGGAACACACAAAGACGCCCTTGCCCGCCGCCAGGCCGTCGGCCTTCACCACCTGCGCGCCTTTGCCCCTCAGATAATCGCGCGCCGCGTCCGCGTTGTCGAAGGCTGCGTACTGGGCCGTGGGGATGCCATATTTCTGCATTAAGTTTTTGGAGAACGCCTTACTGCCCTCGATCTGCGCCGCCGCCTGGGAAGGACCGAACACTTTCAATCCTTTTTCCTGAAAGCGGTCGGCGATACCGAGCACCAGCGGTTGCTCCGGTCCCACGACCGTCAGGCCGATGGACTGGTCGAGGGCGAATTGCCGGAGCGCTTCGAGATCATCGGCCTGGATATCGAGATTGGTGGCGACCTGGGCCGTTCCGGGATTCCCCGGCGCGCAGAACAGTTCGCTAACTTGTGGACTTTGCTTGATTTTCCAAGCGAGAGCGTGTTCGCGTCCCCCGCCTCCGACAATGAGAATTTTCATGCTGATAGCCAGGGTGATTGGTTTATCGACCGATTGAAAATGTTGACTTTATATAATACCGGGGCCGGAAACAAGCGTAAACCTGTTGATTTCAGGAACCCAATGCCGCACCCGTCCGCGGCGGCGGTGGGGGGTGTTGAGTTTTTTCTGAAATTTTTAACTCCTTGCTTTACAATTAATTATATGGAGATATCGGGATAGGTCTGAGAGGGCCTGACAACCGTTCCAAAATATTTATGTTCAACACCTGTTCGGCGGTAATGAATCGCCGCTGTTCATGTCTCCCATGGAAGGATCGACCATGAATAAAACTTTGTTTAGAAGCCGAGGGTGGGTGATCGGAATCTCATTGGTTCTGATTTTAGGAGCGGGTAAAACCGTTCAGGCGTCTGGTATTACCGATAGCTTAAAAACCACTATCGATCAGGTTATTAATGTGGTGATCGATCCACAATACCAGGACAACCGGAAATCCCGGCGCGATAAAATGAAGGAGATCATTTTCGCCAAGTTCAACTTTCTGGAAATGGGCAAACGTTCTCTGGGTTCCAAGCACTGGAAAGCAAGATTACCCGAGGAAAGAAAAAGCTTTATCGGTATTTTCGGAAAACTTTTGGAGAACTCCTACGCGAGCAAACTCGAGGGCTATAGTAATCAGAAGATCAATTACGTCGACGAAATCGTCAAGGGCAAGTACGCCATGGTCAAAACCGAGATCGTCCGGAAAAATGATAACATCAGCATCGATTACAAAATGATCAAAACCGGCAGCGAATGGCTGGTATACGATATTGTCATCGAAGGGGTGAGCATGATCAAAAACTACCGGTCCCAGTTTGCCAGGATCATTCACGCGGACTCCTTCGACACGTTGATGGAAAAACTGAACACCAAGGTTGACAAACTGGAAGCCGGCGAAAAAGAACAAGAGCAAGAGAAAGATAAAATCTGACGACTTCCCTCCCACCCTTTAAGCGCACATGATCCGAAGTTCGGCTCCCACGAGAATCGACCTGGCCGGCGGCACGTTGGACCTGTGGCCGCTTCATCTTTTTTTCGGCAACCCCCCAACCCTGAACGCGGCGATTGATTTATACGCGACGGTGGAAGTGACCGCCCGGCGCGACAAAAGCATCGTCATCGAATCCCGCGACCTGGGCCTTAAAACTAAATTCCGCAACCTCGCCGCTTTGCCGGAGAAGCATCCTCTGGTGTTACTCATCAAGCTGATCCGGTTTTACCAACCGAAAACCGGCTTGCATCTGGTCGCGAATTGCCAGGCTCCGGCGGGTTCCGGCATCGGCGGCTCCTCGGCATTGAACATCGCCGTCAACGGGGCGCTCAACCGCTTCACGAAGAAGGGTTACAACCGCGAGCAGATGATTGAAATCGCCCGCAACATCGAAACCCAGGTGATCGGCGTGCCCGCCGGAACCCAGGATTATTATGCCGCCATGTACGGCGGGGTACAGTCTATCCAACCCGGTATGGTGAAGGTCGAACCGCGGCCCCTGCCGGTGGACCTTAAAGACCTGAACCGGCGTTTCGTGCTGTGTTACACGGGCCAGCCGCATCATTCGGGCATCAACAACTGGTCGGTGTACAAGAAAACCATCGACGGCAACGCGAAAGTGTTGAAAAGTTTGTCGCGCATCGCTGAAGTGGCGCGCCAGATGGAAAAAATACTGGCGCAAGGCCGGTTGTCCCGGTTCGATCACTGGTTCAATGAAGAGTGGAAAGCCCGCAAGGCGCTGGCGCCGGGCATCAGTACCGCGTCGATGGACCGCATGATTCGCGCCGCCCGGAGAAAGGGCGCCCTGGCCGCCAAAGGTTGCGGCGCGGGCGGCGGCGGGTGTGTCGCATTCTTTGTGAAACCGGGTTCCAAAAGTTATATCGAACAGGAAATTTCGAAAACAGGCGGCCATATTTTAAATTTCCGGTTTGTTCGAAGAGGTTTGCAAGTTCAATCCAGCTGACACATCAAGCCCCCTGTTCTGGAGGATTTTTTTATGGATTCACTCGCAATCGCATTCCTGCTGTGGATACAAATTTCGTCTTCGCCTTCCTATCCCGGAAAATGCCAGTATTTATCCGGCCAGGAAGCGGGGGTGCAATGCGGCACCATTCCCGAGGGGGCGGAACATTTCTTGAATGAGACCCTTCGGAGCATCGAACGCAGCCAGAAAGGTTCTCATTTTTCCCGGGGCTTATGGGTCAAATTGGGGGAAGATTGGTCCGTAAAATTTATCGCTTTAAAAAAGTTTCTGTCGCAGAATTCAGAGCTCAGTCCGGTCATCGCGCAGATTGAATCTCTCATCAGTCAGGGAAAATTTAAAGCGGCGGGAGAACTGATCGATTCCGCTTTGGCCGGAGGAAAAGCCAACTCCTCTCTGCTCGCGCTTTTAAATTATGCCCGCGCCCGAATTTACGATCTCCAGTTTCAAAGAGGCGCCGCCGCTCCCTACTATCAAAAAGCCTATCAACACCAGAAGTCCAATCCGAGATACGGACTGCATTACGGTTTGAAGTTGCTGGATATCAACCGGTTTGCCAAGGCAAGTATGGTATTTGAAAACGCTCTCAAACATTTGAAGCAATCAAAATCCGGCCTGTCTTGGGAACAAAAACACCGCATGGGCTCCCTGCTGGTCAATCTTGGACTCGTTTACAAAAAAACCCAGAATATTGAAGAAGCGGAACAGACCTACGCCGAAGCGCTGGAGGTGTTTCAGGCCATAGAAACGGGCGGGAAAATAGATATCCGATTTGAACAAGCGGTGACGCTGGACAATCTCGGAAATCTCTATCAGGCCACGCGGAAGTATAAACAAGCCAGGAAGATGCACACGCGGGCGCTTCAAATATTCCGCGCTCTGGCCAGGGAACAACCGGAAGTCTATCAGGAGGATTTGGGGATCAGCCTGTCCAATCTGGGAAATCTGCTGAGCACTCTTAAAAATTACCAACAGGCCGGTGAATATTTCGAGGAATCGCTGGCCATTTTCCGGGAACTGGCGCAAATAGAAGGCGACTCTTACCGGACCAAGCTGGCGATCATGCTCGACAATACCGGAGTCCTGTACCGCCGCATGGGCAACCTGGACGAAGCGGAAAAAATACATAAGGAAGCCCTGAAGGTTTACGAACAACTGGGAGATATCCATCAATCGCCCTATCGGCCGGATTACGCCATCACCCTGGTGAACCTGGGGGATGCATACCAACAACAACAAAAATATGCCGAAATGGAAAAAGTCTATGAAGAGGCCTTGCGTATTTTTCGCGAACTCTCGCAATCCAATGGGATGGCCTATATGTCTCAGTTGGCCTTAACCCTATTGACCTATGGGGATTATTTTATGGAAGTCAAAGAGGATCCGGACAGTGCCCGCAGGCTTTTCAAGGAGGCACTGCCACTCTTCGCGGTACTGGCCAAGTTCAACCCCGGAAATTTTTCCGGGTATATGAAAATCATTCAAAAAAAACTGAAATCATTGGAGTCGCTCCACCCTTCTTCCCCCTGAGTTTCCCTGTTCCCGGCGCGCATGAGATCATCGAACCGGCATTCCCGTCCCTGGTGTATAATGGTTTCATTACAATTGATTCTGGCGGGCAGGGTTGCCATGAAAAAATTCTGGAATAAAAAGAATGGGATGCTGTTAATGGGATTCGCAATGTTGGTGGCGATGCCTTTTCTAATCATCATCAAGAAACCCTTCCAGATGCAGACGGACAACAGCCACAACCCCTACCCGGAACCGAAGGATCGCGCGGCCTCTTATATTCACAAAGCTTCGGATAATTATTTTTACCGGGAATTCTCCAAAGGGGCGGACAATTACCGCAAGGCCATCGCCATTTACGAAGACCGCAAGGACGCCCATCGCGTCGCCACCACCTACAATTCGCTGGCGGATTTATACGTCTGGGCCGGCGAACCGGAGAAAGCGCAAAAGAATTACCTGCTCGCCGCCCGGCATCACGCTGAAAATGAGGACCTGCTGGGGCAGGCGGACTCCCTCAAGGAATTGGCCGACTATCATATGAAAATGGAAAATATCGAGGAAGCCGAGAAATGGTATTCTCAATCTCTGGCTCTAATAAAAAATAAAAAACCCAACCGGGTGCAGGGAAGCATCCATGAGGGCATGGGGCATATGTATTGGAAAGCGAACCGAATCCCCAAAGCCATCGACTCCTTTACCCGGGCGCAGGCAACGTTCAGCGCTTTGAATTATCGTTTAGGGGTGGAACACATGACCAGCGTCCTCATCCGGTTGAAAAGGTTGCCGAACACTCAACACAAACCGGCTCTGCGCGGAGCCCTCGCGCCGGAAGCCACCGCCGTTTATTGAAACCCTGCATCCCTTCATCAAGTGATTCTGTGATCCTGCGACTCATACCCATCCTGTTCCTGCTGGCGCTCTTACCCGCAACGGAAAGCGGCGCCGGAGTGGAAGTGCCTTCCTATACCTTGAAACTGATGAAAGATCTGGTCGAGCAGGAACCGGTAGAGGAATTTGATTGCCGGGAGCGGGTTTATCTGATGATCACCTGGTTTAAAGTCTACGGTCCGCACCGGGTGACCGCCCACTGGTTCAATCCGGAGGGAACCTTACAGGACCAGGGGCACTTGGACTTTACGGGGCGACAAGGGGAGGAAACGAACGGCTGGCTGGCCCTCGAATTCCTGAATGTGGCGGACCTTGCGTCGTCGACTCATCTCAACGCCGAAGTGGCGAAGTTTTACGGCCGGTGGAAGGTGCGGGTATTCCTGGATAACAACTTTCTGGAAGAACGGGAATTTTTTGTCCGGTGTAAATAGGCGAGGCGGTCAGTCCGAATCGGGCTCTTGAAACGCATCTGAAAAGCGGTTCTTCATTTTACCCAGATCTTTGGTGTTCCTTTGAACTTTCTTTAAAAGAGAACGCATCTCCGGCTCCGGAAACAACTCATTAAGGTCGGTACCCTCCTCCGGAAACAAATGATTCAGGTCGACCTCTTCTTCCGGCTCGGCAGGCGGAGCATTTTCCAAAGCTTCGGGGGCTTCCGCTTTCGGGGAGTCTTCGGGTGCGGGTTGCGGCGGGGTGGGTTCCTGTTCGGTCATCGTAAAACTCCTTCCTCCCCGGGCAAGGCCCGGAGCAAATTTCGCAGTGGCATTATAGCAGACTTGATAAGTTGATTTCGCCACCCGCTCCGCGCGGGGCGAATTTCAAAACCGCTCGATGAATCGAGCAACTACAAAACCAGAAGGAAGAATCCCCCCAGCCCCCTTTACAAGGGGGAGCTTATAACCTCCCCTGTATCCCCTCCTTGGTAAGGA
>CBDVDB010000066.1:0-10162 GCA_965372625.1 uncultured Nitrospinaceae bacterium | reverse complement strand
AGGAAGCCCTTATTATCCAGATTGGCTGTCGTGCTTAACTGAAAAACCGTAGTGCCCACCACCAGCGGACTTCCGTTTGAAAGTGTGATCATGGTATTGTTGTCATTGGTATCGATAAGCTGTATGTCCAACTTTTCGGACAACTGTTTGATCAAAAGATCGCGCTGATCCCGCAAATCATTAGCGAAGGTATTCCCATGTTCAACTTGAATGATGGATTGATTAAATTTGGCGATTCCATCCAGCATTTCATTGATCTCGGTCACTTCCGCAGAAATGGCGTCATTAAGATTCATGCGCTGTTGAAACAGGGATGATCCAAGCTGATTGAACACCGTCGCCAGCGTCCCCGCTGTTGAAAGCACCGCCGTGCGGGCCGCTAAGTTGGTTGGGTTCGAGGCGAGATCATCAAATGCCTCGAAGAATTCACTCATGGCATTGTTCAGGCTGGTCCCTGTACTTTCGTTTAAGATCGTTTCCAACCTATCAAAAAAAGTATTACGGATATCAAAATTTCCAAGCATACTGCTTTCGCCCAAAATCTGATTGTATAAAAACTGATCGAAATCACGAGTAACGGTAGTCGCCCGCACCCCTGTTCCCAGAAAAGCCAGCCCCACCTGCCGGGGCCGGTTGGCCTCCAGCGACACCTCCTGCCGCGAAAACCCCTCGGTCTGGACATTTGCGATGTTGTGTCCGGTGACTTCAATCGCCAGCTGATTGGTCTGCAAACCCAGTTTTGCCGTATTCAATGCACTAAATATATTTGCCGTCATAACTCAATCCATCCAAATAAGGGATATTGATTCTCAAACATCCGTATTCACCACCCGGCTTTCCATAGTCGGTTCACGAAGTTGGCCGTTGGAGTGATAGGGAGTATAGTCCGTGTCAACTTCGTACAGCCAGGACATTGATTGTTTCATCGCCAGAGCGGAGCGGTTGATCAATTGCTTGTTGGCCGAATTCAACTCCTTGATCATTTGTATTTGATCAATTATCTTTTTGCGATGCACGGCCATACTGTTACCCCATTGGTTTTCTTTTAAACCAATAATGTCTTTAAGAGTCATCGCCGTATGAGACTGTCCCACCTGTTCCGAAATCGATCTTATTACTTCCTCTCTTTTTTGATTCAACTCATGCACCTTTGCCAGCAATATTTCTTTGCATTGCAAGGCCTTCTCCAGATTTTCGCGGGAGTATTCCGAAACACTCTTCCATTCATCATTCATCACTTCTATGATTTCCGTATACAACGCAATTTTATGGACCAGGACTTCTTCTAAAGTATGGTATAGGTTACTCATGGCGATTGACTCCGTTGCTGACATTATCGGCTCCTTTGCTCTCTGCCGGATTGGCAGCCGCTTCTAATTTACTTAATTGATAAAACAGCATATCCGCCAAGCCGATTCCCCTTTGCTTGGCCATTTCATTGGCTATTTCCTCATCCATCATGGATTCATACTGCTGCAGGGTAAAACTGTCCAGCATATCCGATTTATGGACGGTTGCCCGCATGGCTTTCAGCATTTGATGAATCAGCAGGGCTTCAAACTTTTGGGCCACTTGCATTAATTCCTTTTCTTTATTTTTCGGACTGGATTCCTCGTTTCCCAAACTCAAGAGTCCGATCTTCTTCAAGTTAAAACCCTCGGCTGAATTCTGGACCCCCACCAGATTTCTTGTGCTATCCGCCAGGTTTCGCAATTGCAAAGCCTGATTCCGGATCAAACCCTGTGCGGGTGAAGTTCCAAAATCAAATGTGGAAACTGACTCCATTACCATCCACTCATTTTTGAAGGTTCAACAAATTCTTATCAGTCAACCAGGGTTTTGCAAGGGCGGTGCCAAACCAAGAGGGAATAGGCGCCTCGAAAGCCTTTGTTTTATTGGGCTTTAGCTATTCAGAATTGAGTGGGATTGGTTCCGGGAATTACCGGGGTGAAAAAAGGAAAATTTTGCCTAGTAGAGGATAGGCACTTTCCTCCCGCTAACCGAATGAGGAGGGGGGATTTTTTATTTTACATTATCTCCAACTCGGCATGAAGAGAGCCGGCCGCTTTGATCGCCTGAAGAATGGCGATTAAATCCCTGGGGGTCACGCCAATGGCATTCAGGGCGGTTACCACTTCACCGATACCCACGCCCTTGGGGACAATTAACAGCCGCTCATTCTCCTCTTCGACGGTTATCTCGGTCCGGGGAACTGCTGTCGTTTGACCCGGTGATAATGGCGCGGGCTGCGAAACTTCCGGCATCTCCGTTATCTGAACTAATAAATTGCCGTGAGCCACCGCCACAGTTGAAATACGGACATTTTCACCCATCACCACCGTTCCGGTTCTTTCATCAATGATGACCTTGGCGACGGTATCCGGTTCCACTTCCAGAGTTTCGATTTGGGTAACAAATCCGGAAACGTTATTTATGAAAAATTTTGGGACTTTAACCCGGATGGTTCGGCCGTCAATGGATTCTGCGAAAACGTCCTTCAATTTAAAATTGATGGCCTTGGCAATTCTTGACCCAGTGGTAAAATCCGTATTTTTCAGGGAAAGCAATATTTCCTCTTTGCTATTAAAAAAATCGGGGAGTTCTTTTTCAACAATCGCGCCGCTGGCAATTCTACCTACATTAGGATGATTTTTCTGCACTCCCTGAGCCAAGCCCTGAACTGAAAATCCGCCAATTGAAATGGGTCCCTGAGCCAGGGCATAGGTTATGGAATCCGCTCCCTTTAAAGGCGTCATCAACAGAGTGCCCCCTTGAAGACTGCGCGAATCACCCATTGAGGAAACCACAACATCAATTCGGTCTCCCTGATGGGCAAACGCGGGCAACTCTGCCGTCACCATCACGGTAGCTGCGTTTTTAAATTGCAACTGGTTCACTCTTTCCTGGGGAACGGTGACTCCCAGTTTCTGGAGCATATTGACCATCGTCTGGATTGAAAAAAATACATTGGTGGCCTGGTCCCCCGTGTTCGCCAAACCCACCACCAGACCGAATCCGATCAGTTGATTGGACCGCACCCCGGTAATATTCGTCAGGTCCTTAATTCGGGCCGCCTCGGACGATGGGGTCCAAACCAGCGCCGATATGATTAATGCAAGAAGTGGTAACAAGAAAAGTTTACGCATTCCAACAGCTCCATAAAATTAAAAAACAGTTCTTAAAACGGCCACACCCAAGCGAAAAATCGCATCAACCAACCCACATTCTGTTCATCCGAAATCACTCCCTTTCCGGTATATATAATATTGGCGTTGGCAATCTTCTGTGAAGAAATAAGGTTGTCAAAACCGATATCCACTCGCCGGATTTTGCCAGTCAATACCATCATTTGATCCTCATTATTAACCGTAATCGTCCGGCGGCCTTCTATACGAAAAATACCATTCGGTAATTCCTCCTTGATCACCGCTGCCAGAGTGCCTGTCATACTCCCTCCGCGGGTCGTGGTGCCGGACCCATTGGTTGATCTGGCGCTTGTAGCTTGTACGCTGGGGTCAAATGCATTTCCCAATCCCATGAAATTGGTCATCCCAAAATTATTGGGCATTCCCAGGATAGTAGTCACTCCCAGGTCAATTTCCGAATCCTTCGATATCCCTGTAGTGGCTGAATTACTGGATGAGAAATCTTCTTCCAGTTGAACGGTTACGATATCCCCCACCTGTTTGGCCTTGGTATCTGCAAACAAAAGATTTTCCGAGGTCTCCCCCGGCCAGAGCGAACCCTCCTGAGGCACATATTTGTCGGTATCCTCAAATATGGGGTCGGTAAGAACGTCCTCTGAAGGATTGAGGCTTGCCCCTCCACTGGCACAAGACGCCATCGAGAAAACGAGAATCGTATAAATCACTGGCAAAAATATATTTCTCATCAATGCATTCGTTCGTTTAAAAGTTTATACGGATGGTCCGTGAATCTATGACCTTACCTAAGATGACTTTTCTGCTATGGATATTTACAACCCTTATCGTATCATTTTTAAATCCGTTTTCCTTTACCACTCCCGGTGCGGTGACACGCAATGCGCCTCTTTGCGCAATAATGAGAATCCTGTCACCCCTTTTCACCAAAGGCACCCTTCGCAGCATGTGAGTCAGGATGGTTTCCCCTTCTTCAAGATTTCTGATCAACCGGTGGCCTATAATTTCATTGCTATCAGAAACGAGGTTCCTTATGACACGGTCCGATGTCATGCGAACCATTTCCACATCGTGCGGTTGGATGATTTGTCCCCGCTTTAATGAACGGGTTGACCGGAAAATATCGTACCGCAATTTTATTTGCGCAAGCAGGCGAAGCCTCTTTTTTATGAATCCATCCACCTTAACGAAACACATAAATTGAACCCGGCCAATCCGCTTTTTCCCTCCGGGCATTTTACAATTGAGGACCCTATTTCCTCGGGGAATAATGACATCCTTGCCTTCGTAAATCACTTTCAACTCCAAACGTTCTTTGTCCCAGTGGAGGGCATTGAGTATAAATTCTCTTCCTGTTTGTTCGATGGTTTTTTTCTTCAGCAATTGACCCGCGGCCCATGCCGGCTTGCCTGAGAATGCAGAAACCAGAATCAGGGCCGCCAGAAATACAAAAACGACCTTTGAATAACTATTTAAAAAATTAAATTTCATGATTACCGTTTTAAGTT
Source organism: uncultured Nitrospinaceae bacterium (assembly GCA_965372625.1). GTDB lineage: Bacteria > Nitrospinota > Nitrospinia > Nitrospinales > Nitrospinaceae > SZUA-226. Next base: position 5,493 of record CBDVDB010000066.1, on the reverse strand, counting down.
ATTTGTGATTTGCAGCATTTCATCAGCCGTTTGAACCGTGCGAGAGTTGATCTCGTACGCCCGCTGGGCGGTGATCAGATTGACCATTTCCTCGACCACGCTCACGTTGGATAATTCCAAAAAGCCTTGCCTCAGGGTGCCCCGGTCCTGCAGACCCGGAATTCCTATGATGGGTGATCCCGAGGAACCTGTTTCCAGGAACAGATTGTTTCCTATGGCTTGCAGGCCCGCCTGATTCTGAAAAGTGGCCAGCTGGATTGTTCCCACCACGGCCGGGATCGTGGTTCCCGGCTGGGTGACGGAAACCGCTCCCGATTGATCGATTCCTATGGTTATAGCGTCGTTGGGGATGGTTACCGATGGCTGTAGTAATTGGCCTTCGGAGGTAACCATTCGCCCCAGGTTATCCAACTTAAATGTTCCGGCCCGGGTGTAGGCAAAGTTTCCGTTTGCTTGGAGAATCTGGAAAAACCCTTTGCCTTCAATCGCCATATCAAGGGGGTTTTGGGTTTGGGCAAAGTCCCCCTGCAAAAATATTTTTTGGATTGCGGCGGGTTTGACACCCATACCCAATTGAATTCCTGTGGGGATTGTATTGCCTTCATTGGACAGGGTCCCCATCAGCCTCAGATTTTGGTACATGAGATCCTCAAAATCCGCCCGGCTGCGTTTGAATCCTGACGTATTGACGTTGGCCAGGTTGTTGGCGATGACACTGACATTAAGGTCTTGGGCCCGCATTCCGGTGGATGCGGTGTACAATGATCGGAGCATATGGATTTCCCTTAAAAATTTATTTTGTTAGTTTAATTAAGCCACTCGTGCCAGATTGTTCACGGATTGATCATCCGCTTCATCAATCGATTGGATTATTTTCTGATACGCCTCCAGAATTCTCAGCGTTTCGATCATTTGGGTCATTTCCTGCACTGCATTGACGTTGCTTTTTTCAAGAAAACCCTGCAGAACCTTGACCTCACCCAATTTTTCCTCTTGGATAGAAGTATTTTGGTTGATATACATTCCCTCCCCTTCCTTAACCAAACCCCGATTGTCGTTGAATTGGACAATTTGCAACTGGGCCAGAGCCACCAAATCGAGGCCCCGCCCCCCAAATACGGTTCCGTCTTGATCTATGCTTATGCTGTCGGTGTCAATGGGGATCAAAATCGTTTCGTCATTCCGGGTCATAAGAAAATTCCCCTGCCGATCCACCAGTTGTCCCAAGCCATCCAAATGAAATGTTCCGTTCCGGGTATACCGAATGCCTGCCGGTGTATCCAGAACAAAAAACCCATCTCCCTCAATAGCCACATCCAGAGGATTTTCAGTATTAATCAATGAGCCCTGGGTAAAATCCGTCAGTGTTCCCGTTATCATTACGTAAGCAACCGCGGGATCCGGTTTAATAAATTGATTCAATTCGCCCAAGCCGGTTCCAAAAGGAGAATTCTCCCGAAATGGAGGAGTTCTTTCTTCGTAGACCAGTAAGTCTCTTTTAAAACCCTGGGTAGTGATATTGGCAAGATTGTTACTTATAGTATCCAGCTTCTTGAGCTGTTTGGTTCCGCCCGATGCCGCGATATAGATTCCTTCGATCATTTTGACCTGTTTCAAAAATGGTTTAATTCATCCAGTGCAGTTTTCATACCAAATCCAATACCTTGATTTTATTATAATTACTTTCATTTTTCCGTTTGAAATTCATAACTTAGGGAACCCGCCGCCCGCAATGGAACCCGCGGGATATCTCCTTATTTTTCCGCTTCCGGCAGAAACTTCCTCTTGAATGGATGAGCGAACAATTTTTTCCCTTCCAGTTGTTGTATTCGCCATTAAGCCAATCATGATATAATTTTTATATCGCTTGATTGCTAATGAAAGGAAATCCATGGAAAACATCAGTATCGATGAATTGCACGAGTTGATTCCTGAATTTGGAGAAGAGGATGTGATTCTAGACGTACGAACCCCGGAGGAATTCTCTCAGGGACATATACAAGGCGCCCGGAATAAGGATCACGAATCAGTCGGGTCCATTAGCGAAGAGTTAAAGAATTATAAAACCGTCTACGTTCATTGCAAAATGGGAGGCCGAGCTCAGAAGGCGGCGGATGATCTTGAGATGGCTGGATTGACGAATATCATTTGTGTCAGCCAGGGGGGAATGCATCGCTGGATGGAAATGGGCTGGGAAGTAGAATAGTTTTACTAGAAAACCTGTAGAAAGAAAAAACCCGGAAGATGAAAAATCATCTTCCGGGTTTAACTTTTAAGAAATGGTTAAAAGCTTAGTATTGCAGAGTTTGCCACTGCGTTACCGCTTTCTGGCCGTTTCTTTCTTTGTTCTGACCATTCCAGATAGCAATCGCTATCGGGGTTTTGCTTCCGGAGAACTGGGTGTCGTTGGAATCCTTCGTTTTCAAAGCACGTTTGAAAACTACGGTCCAGCGGTTGTTATTCCAGTTTCCTTTACCATCAACATTCTGGGTAGCCTGAGTGGTCAGGGTGCTAAAACCCTCTGCATTCAGGTCTTCAACCGGAGAACGTCTCATGGTGTTGTCGGACAAGATGTTGTTGGTAGCAATACCGGGGTTGAATACGCCTTCGTTTTTACCCATACCATAGTCAACCATACTACCGCGCTTGCTGATATTTCCAGCACCTTGGGTACCGGAACCACCTTTATTGCGCCGGTCCTTACTACCAGTCTGGCCGGAACCCAGCTCAGATTTCAACTGGAGTTTACCAGAGGGCTCATACATGTAGTAACTACCGGAACCCATGACCATGAAGTCGTACTGGTCTTCCACATCCTGCAAAGCCTCGTTACCAGCAGAACCGGCACCTTCTTTATCCCAGGTAGCCTTCCACTGCCAGATATTAACGCGTTCGCCGGCACCACCCATGGTAAAGGGAGGCTCTTCGCCGGATTGTTTTACAGGAAACATGACGGCCGCCTGGTCTTTATATTGCTGGGACGTAACCATGATGTCGTCACGGGTCGGATCATTCCACTCCAGATGAATGGCAATTTCTTTACCGTTGGTAGCGGCTTTCACAAACACATACTTCGTAGTTGGATTGGGCCACATCGGATTGGTAATCATTTGGGGATCCATATCGATAATGACATGCTTCAAGGCAGTCGGTCCATAACGCTCGGACCAGAACAGACTTGAAGGATCGGTAGGAATCGCCCCTTTAACCTTAACCGCCTTAATGGTTGCCGCTCCGGCAGACATCGTCATACCAAAAACAAAAGCGGCAACCATAGCGAAAATGATGCTTTTTTTGATTTTCACAGTTTTCCTCCTGTTAAGCAGTTGTCGGGTTGTCAGATCTAACCCAGGTAACTTTCGCTGAAAAAACTGTCCTCCGGAGCGGGAAACCCGCTCCGGAAGCAGAGTAATTTCAAGCTTAAATTGCGCCTGGATGTTCTTCAGGTCTGACGTAGAAGGGTTCCTCAACCGTAACACGGATGATTTCTTTACCCTTCCGGTTAAACCCGATGATCGTGTCATTGTACATCTCAAACTTCTTACCGTGAATGTTGGTCTCGAAAATTTTCGGACCGGGCTCACGTTTCCATTTGAAGATGATCCGCTGAGTTGTGCGGAACAACTGCAGAATACCCAGGAGGTCGCGATCGGGAACCATGTACTGATCGATCGCATGATCCACACCAGGACCAAACATCATCTGCGAGTACGCACGCGGAACGTGCCGTGACGGTACATAGTAACCGTTCGGCTCCGTACCAAACTGCGGATACAGCGGCAGAGCAATTTTCCGGTCCCGAATCATGTAGTACTGGGGGTTATCCGGATCATGGGCCCATTGGCCGTTAGAGCCGACTTTAACCAGACCCTGCAAACGAATCTTACCTACGCAGGCCGCCATACAGCGGGTTTCCATCTGGTCACCCTCGGTCAAGGGATCCAATCCCTCGATTCGCGGGTAACACGCGATACATTTCTCAGAAATTCGAGTCGTACCACGGAACATCGGCTTTTTGTAAGGACACTGCTCAACGCATTTTTTGTAACCGCGGCAGCGTGACTGATCGATCAGCACAATACCATCCTCTTGGCGCTTGTAGATCGCCTTTCGAGGACATGCTGCCAGACAGCCCGGATACGTGCAGTGGTTACAAATCCGTTGCAGATAGAAAAACCAGATCTTATGTTCGGGTAACACCGACTTACAGCCGTTGTCGCCACCGAACGTACCTTCGCGAGACTGAGTAAACTCACGACCATGAGCGGTATCTTCACCGAAGTTCGGGAAGCGCCACTCTTCGTCGGTCGGAACATAACCGATTGCCTGTTGGTTCAAACCAATCTTGGCAGGCGCTTCGAAGATGGTTACACCTTCGTAAACACCGTGAATCGCTTTGTTCGACGTCTTACGAACGTTCCATACGTTTTGACCGGGATTGGACTGTTCCAACATTTTCAGAATTTTCCAGTCCCAGAATTGAGGATATCCACCGTAAGGCTTCGTCTCAACATTGTTCCACCACATGTACTCCTGACCTTTGGAGAACGTCCAAGTGGATTTATGAGCCATCGTACAGGTTTGGCACGCAATACAACGGTTCGTGTTGAATACGAAGGTAAACTGCTCCTTCGGGTGCTTCTCCTCGTACACATAGGTCGACTTACGACCCAACTGCCAGTTATATACTTCAGGCATTTTTTAACCTCCATTAAAACCGGAACCCCTAAAGGCTACGATTCTGGTTGCTAATATGTGTCACGAAAAACCGCGACAGGTGCGGGCCCCGAGGGGCCCGCGTTCCCAACGCTTAGATCTTAACGCGAGTGTATTGCCCCGCGAGATACATCTCAGCAAAGCGGTCTTTCAATGGAGACTCAGGAGTGTAACCCGTTCGAACAGGTTCCCAAAGTCCCTTACCATGCAGACCACCGTCCTCAGCCTTGGAGAATTTAACCAAGGTTTCTTTCGGCACCGCGTTAACGGCGTGGTTGTCTGCTTCGTACCCGTGCTTGAACTTCATCTTGGTTTTTGCTTTATGATACAGAGTATCCGTCTGATGCATCGGCATCAACCAAGATCGCGTGATGGACTGCTGACCGCCGTATCGGAAGTTAGACTGATACGGAGTGGTCATGGACATCGCGCGTCCGTCCGGCCGTTCTTCGTGCGCTTTAACCGTACGCTCAGTACCGATCCACGTTGCATGTTTCATCATCGTGGTGTGATACGGATACGCAGGGTTGTACTTCGCGCGCAACATGAGGCGGCCAACCTTGTATCGAGGATCAGACGGCTTCCAACCCATGTAAGGCCGATCGGCCGGGTTGGCGTCACAATAAATGTAATCACCGTCGTTGATACCAAGGTCTTTACACAGGAACGGGTTCATGTGTACTTGCCATTCACCAACACCCGGAGAGCGCTTATCCATGCGGTAAGGATCGCCGAAGTTGTTGTTCCAGATCATGTTCCAGTCAGTCGTCGCCCAGG
>CBDVDB010000065.1:0-10324 GCA_965372625.1 uncultured Nitrospinaceae bacterium | reverse complement strand
CCGAGCATTTTGGGGAGGTCGGTCCGGGTCAGGGCCCAATACATCACCAGGCCGAGGAAGGTGAGGGCGCCCAGAACGCCGGCGACCATGAGGGCCAGCCGCTTCGGGTCTTTCTTATAGAAATCCACGACGTCTACCGCGAAACTTTCCACCACACCCTCATCCGCGTGTTTCTTGTAGGTTTTATCGATAGCGTCCCGGCCATAAATGATTCCGAAGATGACCGCAATAATCAGTATTTCAATAGCGCCAATCATGGGTTTTGCTCAGGGCCTCCCTGCGTCGGGTATTCCAGCCGGGCCGGAATGAATAAGGGGTCCAGAGAGGTCAATCGCTTGGGGGCGGAACTTCCCGACCCGTCCCGGGCGCACCGGAACCCGTAATCGTCCAAAGCCGAATTCGGGTGGTTGTTGTTCCGGAAAGAGGCGTAAACAAAGGATCTCAGGTCTCTCCACGACCCGCCTTTGAGGACTTTGAATTCCCCCCCGATCTGTCCCTGTGGATTCAGTTTGTGGTTTTCCTCCGTATAATACTCCCGATCATACCAGTCGTCCACCCATTCTTTGACGTTGCCCAGCATGTGAAACAGGCCGAAAGGGCTCTTGCCCTCCGGCAGGGAGTCCACCGGAACCATGACGTGATGGGTGATCTCCTCGCTCCATATCTGTAAATACCGGGCTTTCTGAGGGGATATCGGATCATTGCCCCAGGGAAAGAAATTTCCCTCCGTTCCCCGCGCGGCTTTTTCCCATTCCGCTTCGGTGGGCAGACGCTTGTGGCTCCATTTGCAAAACCCCGCCGCGCCGAACCAGGTCACGTTGTTGATGGGGTAGGATTCCAATCCCTTGCGGGGCTTGAAATCCTTTTTCAGAACCAGCATGCCGAATTTGCCATCCTTGTAAAATGCCTTGTAGGTTTTGACATCGTTTAAAAACCGGGCGAAATCTGCCGCCGTCACCTCGTAGGGATCGATGTAAAAAGCGTCCAGATAAACCTTGTGCAGCGGTGATTCGTCCTGCCCATGGCCGTTGGCTCCCATGAGAAAAAATCCTTTGGGAATCAGGATCATGCCTTCAGGCGCCGAAACCCTGACCTTTTTTAAAAGGCCCCGGGTTTTTCCGGAAAAAGACCCCTCCGGGTTTTGGGACAGGTACCGGTTGAGCCATTTTTTAGCTTCATCCTTTTTCCCGCCCTGGAACAGAATCCAGCCGCCGAAATAATGCATCTCGGAAATATCGGGATATTTTTCGAACGCCTCGCTCAAATCCTGGATCATGCCATCCACCGCATTGGGATCTTCGGCATCCAGCGCTTTCTGATACCATTTCTCGGCCTCCTCGAATTTTTTTTCGAGCACGTGATAAAACCCCAGGTTCATGTGGGCCAGGGTGTGAAGCCGGTTCGCCCGTGGGTTGGCCGTAAGCCCCTGCCGGGTGACGGCGATGGCTTTCGCGACGCTTCCCGTCTGATAATGAATCCATCCCAGTTGAATGTAATTTTCAAGAAACTGGGGAGCCCGCTCGATCACGAACTCATATTGAACGATGGCCTTTTGGTGCTCCTTCAATCGGTAATACGTGTCCCCCATGCGTTCGTTGATTTCGATGGCCTGCGGATACCGGTGCTGTAAATCTTCAAAATATTTCAACGCCAACCCCGCGTTCCCCATTTCAAGGATCATCGTACCGATATCCAATTGGGTGCGAAGCCGCTGAGGTTGCAGGCGGCCCATGGCTTTCAAATGGAGAAGAGCGCCCGCCAGCTTTTTTTGTTGCAGGTAAATGCGGGATAGCATTTCATGCGCCAGGTAGTACTTCGGATTGATCTGTACTGCCTGCAGCAATACTTCCTCAGCTTTTTCCAGGGCGTTGGTTTCCATATAAGCCAATCCCAGGTTGAACAATGTGGAAAAATTTCCGGGACCCGCCGCCAGCGCCCGCTCGTAGGCGTGGATGGATTTGCCATGCTGTTTTAATTCCGAATAAATGTTACCGAGGTTGTTGAGCGCGTCGATGGATTGCGGGTTGATGCCCGCCGACTGCTCCAGATAAAAAATGGCGGCCCGGGGTTTGGCCGCGCGGTACATCACCAGCCCGACATTGGAGAAGTACGCGCCCAGGGTTTTCTTCTTCCCCAGATTGCTCATGAAATATTTGGAGCCGGGCGGTACGCCGAACCGTTGTTCGTAAAACGAATCGGGAAACGCCGTTCCCCCTTCCGTCGCTTCGATGTTTACCCGGTATTCCGGCGACTCGTAACGCACGAAAAAATGATTGGGCAGAGGCACCCCGTACAACGGCAGGTTCAGCCGCTCGCCGAGAATGAGGTACAGCAGTGACAGGTTCATGCAATAGCCGCGGCGGGTCTGCAACAGCCCGTGCATAAACAATTCGGATGGATTCAGCGGCAGGCCGGCCGGGTCCAGCGCCTCGGTGTAGCGGTATCCTCCCTCCTGATGAATGACCTTGCGCAGAATCTCGACGGTTTCTTGGGGAGAGGGGTTGCCCTGCAACTGCTTGCGGGCCGACTCGGTCAACCGGTCCAGCGTTTGCTTTAAAGGAGCGGTGTCCAACCCGGAATCCCAGTGACGCGAGATCAGCCAAAGTGTTTCGGCAAAATCAATTTTGTCTTCCGGTTGGGCCAGAAGAACGACCAACTCTTCGGTGAGAGAGACTGGAGTGGCCTCCGCCCGGGCAGTCACCGCCTGGGTCAAAACCAGCAGGAAACTCAAAGTCCCGAGGAACCGGGCCGCGTATTGAGACCAAAATTTCATTGAAACCCAAAGGCTAAAGGGTTGATTGATTATTGGTTATCGTCATTATAGCAGATGGCGATTCCCAAGCCTATGGCTGGGTTCAAGGTCATTCCTTGCGGACGACCCAGCCCTCCCAGAACATCATGATCGCCAGCATCAGCAGTAACAGGGTGGTCAGAGGCACGCCGGCGCCGATCGAGGCCGCATTCAGCGCCTGATCTGCCGGGGAAAAGTCCCACTGCGCTCCGGGAAAATATTGCGACAGTTCCTTTTCGGTGATTTTTCCGGGCGTGGATTCGGCGGGATCGAAATTAACCGTAAAACTTCCGATCCCTTTGGCGTCGGCGGGCATTTGTTTGGGGGCCTCGGCCGGTGTTTCCGGGGAGCCGGAAGCGTCGGCTCCCGCCCATTGATACAATTGATACACTCCCGGGCGGTGGGTGTCCTCAAATACCGGCGGGGATTGCGATTTTTTGCGGGCGATCGAAATTTTTCCGCCGGGCGCCACCACCAGCGGCGGTTGATCCATCTCCTCCAGCACCAGCGGCGCTCCCACCGTGACGTCATGCCGGGAAATGCTTTCGAGACTTTGCGCCGTGTATTTCACCCAACGTTGAATCCAGGGCAGGAAGGTGGGGTGGATGGGAAAATCATTCCAGTCCCGGTCCAGTGAAGAAAGATACAGGACAACCTTGCCCTCGCCGAACTCCGCCTCGATCACCGCCGGGAACTGGTTGGTGAAACGCACCGGGACCTGAAACTTTCGGTTGCGGCGGGGCTCCACGCTGTAGAGGGTCCGGAAGGGAATACGCGCCATCTCCTTCAGCATGTCGCCGGTAAACACTTTCAGCACCGGATGGCCGCTGGGTCGAGCCTGAAGGTAAAAAGGTTTATCCTCGACTCTCACCTGATTGATGGATTTCAAAGAGACCGGCAGAAGCATGCCCAGTTTTTCATTGTAGTATTTGGGGTCCACCTGGTCTCCCAGACCGATGAACAGAGCCCCGCCCCGAAGCACGAACTTTTCCAATTCGCGCTCCAAACCGATCGCCAGGTCCCGGACGTTGCACAGAATGATCACCGAATACTGTTTCAAATTCCGCTCCGAAAATTCCGAGAGAGTGGCTACCGCCGGTTCGATATCGGCCATGGGAGAGGAAAACGGATTGAGGGCTTTTTCGACATAAAACGATTCGTTCTGATGCGCCACGCCGCGCGGGTCGCCGTCCACCACCAGCACTTTGATCCGGCGTTCGGGCTGGTAGAAGAACAGACGTTTGTTGTCCGCCGTCAACGCGTCATCCTGGATTTCGACATATCCCGATACCGGTTCGCTTTTCAATAAAGGAAATGAAAATTCATGAGTGGCTTCGCCCCGGGCCGGCAGGTCGATCAGGCCATCGCTCTGCCGTTTGCCGTCGATAAACAGCGTGACCGGCAGTTGCGAAATCGCCCGGTCCGGCAGCAGGTTGGTGATCGTGGCCTGCACCCGGATGATCCGGCGGTTGGTCAGGAATTTCTGGTTCAGTTTCACCTTCTGAACCAGCGCGCGGTTGAGCCCTTGTTGCGCTTTTGAAAAATCGATGATTTTAACCGAGTAGCGTAAACCTTTCCCGGGCTCCCCGGGGAATTCATCTTCGTTCCAGCCGTTTTGATCCATATCGGTCAGGATGAATATCCGTTTGTTCTCCTGCGGCGCAGAGCTTAAAAGATCAACCGCCAGGGTCACCGCCTTGCCGATGTCCGTCGTCTTAAAAGACGGTTGGGCCGCCTTCAGCCATTTCAGGAGCGAGGCCTTGTCTCCCGTCCAGTCCTGCACCATGCGGGCGGGGTCGGACGCGAGTACCAGGCTGAAGGCAGGGTTGCCGGGTAGATTCGTAATCATCTCCGCCAGCGTTTGCGTGGCGCTGCCGAACAGGGTGCCTTGATCGGTATCACTCTTCGCGGACATGCTGTAGGAGTCGTCCAGGATAAAAACATGGGCGGAGGGACGCGACACCAGAAGGTCATCCAGACCGCCCGACGAAAGAATGGGGTTGGCGAGCGCCAGACACAGGAAAGCGATCGCCAGACATCGCAACAGCAGGAGCAGGAGCCGGTTGGGCCGGGACTTGCGCACCGATCGTTTCTGCGCCTGCTGCAGCAGATAGACCGCCGAAAACTTGAGCCGGGTCTGCTGGCGGCGCGTCAGCAAATGGATCAGAATCGGCAGTGCCAGGCCTAACAATCCCAGCAGGTACCAGGGGGATGTAAAACTGAAATTCATATCTTTTGCAGGCTTTTACGGCGGAGCAGGTAATAACGCAGGGCCTGCTCCAGCGGCGTGGTGGTTTCCAGAAACAGATAATCGATGCCCAGGGTGGAGCAGTTCTTTTGATAATATTCGATTTGCTCCCGAATGGCTTTTTGATATTGCTGGCGGACGTCGAAGGGGTCGAGCCCCAGCGGCGGATCGTCCTCCAGCGATTCGAAAATGAGATCGCCTTCAAACGGCAGAGTCACCTCGTCGGGATGGAGGATGTGAAACAGGATCACTTCCAAGCCTCGCGAGTTGATCATTTTGAGGGTTTTGAACACGTCATCCTCCCGGGTCAACAGATCGGAGACGAGAATCAGCATGCCGCGTCCCGGCAGACGCTCGATCAAATCTTCCACCACCCGCTCCACCCGGGTGTTGCCCTTGAACTCCATGTCCTGCAGGCCGTGCAGAATATTCTGAAAATGCGAGGGTTTGGACCGGGATGGAATGTGCGACACTACCTCGTCGTTGAACAGCGTCAGGCCCACCGCGTCGAATTGTTTGAGCAGCAGGTAACCCATTGCCGCCACCAGCGTGCGGGCGTAATCGCTTTTGTCCATGCCGGTGGATTTTTTGTCCGTGGACCGGTAAGCCATCGACCCGCTGGCGTCCAGCAGAATCGTACATTTCAGGTTGGTCGACTGCTCGAACTGCTTGACGTGGTATTTGTCCGTTTTGCCCACCACTTTCCAGTCGATATGGCGGATATCATCGCCCGGCGAGTAATCCTTGTACTCCGCGAATTCGACGCTGGAGCCCTTGTGAGGGCTCCGGTGATGGCCCGACAACAGGCCCTCCACCAGTTGGACCGCCCGGATGCTGAGCGAGGAAATCTCCGACAGCGTCTCCGGTCCATAACTGAATTTTCCATTTTCCGCCAAATGAGCTCTCCCCGGCCGATGATTCGGCCCTAAGGACATTATGTTATTTTCCGCGCCTCACATCAACCCCCCGGCGAAGCGCCGTCCGGCGAGCCGCCGGAGGCAATCTGCTAACCGTTGTCTTATCAGCGAGAATCCTTGGGCGCATTTCCAGGTTCACTCCCCTCCTTTTTAAGGAGGGGCTGGGGGTGGTTGATATTGGCTTCCCCTTCATGGTTTTTTTTAAACCGCCCCTCACCCTGCCATCTCCCCGTGAGGGGAGAGGGGGTATATTGAGTCCAACGTCATTGGCCTGCGGCGATTCGCCACTGCAACTACTTGATTTTAGGGGGTCTGCGAATCAGGGTATTCCGCTTTTATTTTTTCATGTTACACTGAAAAGCCAATAGATATGAAGTAGTTAGAGGAAATGGACGCGCCATGAAAAAACCTTTTAATGACCAGCCGGTGGCGGAGGTGGTTCCCAAACTACTGTCCGAAGATGGCAAATCGCTGGACCTCCGGCTGAAATATATTGGGGATGACGGTTTGAAAATTATTGCCGGGGACGCAAGCCTCCGGGGGTTGGAAGTGTTGAACCTGGAGCGAAACGACATTACTCCGGAGGGCATCCGCGCGCTGGCGGAATCCCAGGTGGTTACCGGTCTGGTCGAACTTCATCTGCAGCGAAACGATATTGGAGATGAAGGGGCGCGGCTCATCGCGGAATCCTCCAACTTCTCCAAATTGAAATATTTGAATCTTTGGAAAAATAAAGTGGGTCCCGACGGAGCCAAATCATTGGCCCAATCGCTTTTCTTGTCCGGTCTGGTCAGGCTGGACCTGGCGCAAAACCGCATTGGCGATGAAGGCGCCCGGGCCTTGTCGGAAACACTGACGCTTTCCGATTTGACTTATATCGATGTGTTCGGGAATGGTATCAGTCCCGAGGGGCAGGAATTATTAAAGAAAGCCGAGGGATTAGTTAAAGTTCAGGCTATGATCGTGGCCTGATTTCAGGATTAATTTTTGAGGAGGATGTCATCTTGTTTACGCAATGGAGTAAAGGCGCTGTATCTGTAATGGGTGTTTTCGCGGTTCTTATGTTTACAATAACCGCTAATGTTGTTTTTGATCCCGCAACCAGTTGGGCGGGAGACGGCCGGGATACGGCAAGCGAAACCGCGAGTGCTTCCAAGGAGGCCCAGGGCAAATTGTCCGGGGCCGCGGACAGCGCAACCGGTTTTTTCGGTGGTATTTTCAACTGGATCAATGGCGTCACTGATTCCATCAATGAAATGTGGGGCATGGAAAACGGCGGTGGTATGGCGAGCGCGACCACGGGCCTGTTTTATGTGATTCTCATTGGCGGATTTTTATTTGGCGGAAAAATGCTTATCAATATAATGAAAGGTGCGGTCGGCGGGAAAGTGGATGAGCGGTACCAGAAACCTACCTTCCGTAAAAAATAAAATCCCGCTTTGCCGCGGGTTGAAATCAGGGCAGGGGGTGTTTACCCCAGCCCGAGTCGGACAATTGAATAAAAGGTCCTTCATGGGTTTCGAGAAAAATGCGCACCTGCTCGAGTCCCGCCCGGTAATTTTTCACGGCAAAATCCTCCGCCCCCGGCCCCCGGTACCTTTGCACAAAAATTGACACCCGCTGGGCCGTCCGCAGGGCATAACTCCTCTGCAAAAAATCCATCTCCTCCGGTGGGATTCCCTTCGCGGGAGGAAACCGTCCCACTCTGAACTGCAGCAGACTTAAAAATGTTTCATCGGTTTCCCGCTTCAAGGGCGGGACCAGCGTCGCCGGGGAATGCTCCAGCAGGGGACGGTCGTCGGTGATGACCGGAGCGTGGTCCACCAGCGGGGCCAGCGATTGCCCATCGGTCAGATAAAAATCCATAAAATCCAGAAAACTGAAAATCCCGATTTGCGCCGCCATCTGCCGCACCTCGGCGTTCTCCATGTGTGACTTGAAACGGGAGGGGTCGAGAACCTGCGCCTCGTCCGATCCCACCAGCAGAACGATGCGCGTCAGATAACTGTTCCAGACGCTGGTGTGGGGGAACACTTCCTGAAACGTTTTTACGATGGCCAGGGCGTCCTCCGGTCCCACCAGGTGCAGGGGCAGCCACTGCATCATCAACCCTCCCGGATTCAACCGCCGCCGCGACTGCTCGTAAAATTCTTTCGAGTAAAGATTGTTGACCCCCGCCTGCACCGGCGACATCGGCTCCAGAGTGATGACATCATACGTCTGATCCGTCCAGCGGATGAAACCGCGCGCGTCCTGAAACGTCAGATGAACATTGTCGCGGTCGATCGCGTCGTGATTCCACTCAGCAAACCAGTGCGCCATCGCAACGACATTACGGTCGATCTCCACCCCGTCGGCCGTCACCCCCGGAAAGCGCGCGACCGTGCCCAGCGTGTTGCCGGTCCCGAAACACATGACCAGTGCGCGTTTCGGGTCGGGATGCAGCATCATCGGGATGAATCCCATGGCCTGCATATAGGCGCTGCCGCCGACGGAGTTGGAAACAGTGGCGGTGCTGAAGCCGTCTACGTACAGGGTCCGCGCGCCGGACGGTGTGTCCTCCACCACGCTTAAAGTCGAAAAATTCCCTTCTTTATAATCGAGCAATTTTAAATTTTCGGGTGAGGTATTGATTTCCATCCGGGCCAGGTTGTTCTCGCCCAGCCGCTGACCCGCCACCGGCGGAGTGAACGCGGCATAACCGCCGAAAATTATCAATCCGCCCACCGCCAGAGCAGCCGCCCACTGTCTGGACCGGTTGCCGAGATGCCAGGCCAGCCCCGCCAGGCTCAATGCGATCAACAGCGCATATAAAATGAACAGCGATTTCTGGATGCCCCACAGCGGCACCAGCAGGAAGGGGGTGAGGAGGGTTCCCAGAATGCCGCCGAAGGTACTGACCGCGTAACTGTTACCCAGCGTTGCGGTCACGTTGCCGAAGAAATTGAAATGGATATGATTGGCCAGCGGATACACCAGACCGAACCCCAGCGTTGGCAGGAACATGAGAGCGAAAGCGGCCAGCGACCGTACCATCAAAGTGCGGCCGGGCGTGTTCTCCACGGAATAAAACAGTTGGTCCGCCGCCAGCGTCCATTCCGTAAGATGTTCAAACGCCGGAAACATCAGCATGCAGAGCAGGCCGATGCCTAATTCCACGGCGAGGAACTTGACCACCCAGCGGGAGCGGCCCAGCAGTTTTTCCGCGATTAAACTTCCCAGCGCGATGCCGGACAGAAAGGTGGCGAGAATGATAGCGAACGAATACAGTGAACTGCCGAGAGGAAACACCAGCACGCGCGTCCACAGAATTTCACTCGCCAGCGCCACCAGCCCGGAAAATCCGAACACGATCAAAAGCAGCAGGCCGAGTCCGCGGGAGGGCGCCGCCTCTTCATCCGCCACCGGTTCCGGTTCGCTGCGGGAAACATTTTCCACCGTGCCTGCCTCTCGCCAAAACCAGCAGAGAAAAAACACCAGCCCGTTCAATACCACCGCACTCAAGTTAGTGCCTTGAATCCCAAATAGAGGAGTCCCGATAAACTGGGTGTACAGAATGCCCGCCACCGCGCCGAAGGTATTGAGCGCGTACAGAAACGACAGATTGGAAAAAATTCTGGAGCTTTGGGATCCGATGGACCAACTGCCGATCACCGGCAGGGTCGCCCCCATCAGAAACGTGGCGGGCAGCATCAACAGCGCGCTGAGGATAAATTCGATGAAGTGCCGGGGCAGGCCCGATCCGGTGGCCGGGTCGATCAGATGGGGATACACAGCGGACAAACCGCTCAGCAAAAAAGGGAACAGCAGGGCGTACAGGCCGATCCCGGCTTCGAGCTTGCCGTACAGCCGGACCAGGTTGATTTTTTCCCGGCCGGGACGTTGCAGGTATCGGGCAATGCCCCAGGCCCCCAGGGCCAGCCCGGCCATGAACGCGCACAAGACCGCACTGATGGCGTATAAGGTGCCGCCGAATACCAGGCGCAACTGCTTGATCCAGATCAGCTCGTAGGTCAGGCTGGTCAGACCGGAAAGGAACAGGCAAAAGTAGGGAATCCATTTGGAGGATAAGGGACGGGCGAAGGGCATCGGAAAGCGCCGGCAAAAGGTTTCGCGGATTGTCACACAAGCCGCCAGGGGAGTCAACTTGGCCCTCCTGCCCGGAGGGGGAACGGGCTGACTGTTGTCTCCCAAAGGATATCATCGAGCGCAAATCACAGTCTCCAATTTACCTGTGGCGGTTCGCCACCTCCTGCCCGGCCCTCTAGCGAGGGAGGCAAAGTGCTGACGGTTGACGGCTATCGATGAGTCCCGTGCGCAATCCCAAGGTTTTAAAGTTCGCCCCGTCCATAATCGGACCTCGCGGAG
>CBDVDB010000064.1:0-10358 GCA_965372625.1 uncultured Nitrospinaceae bacterium | reverse complement strand
TTCTTTCAAAATCCGCCGCAAAGTCTTATATTAAAACCAGAGCGATTGTATCATATAAGCGCGGCATTCAGGCCAGCGTGACGCTGGACCCAATTTTGCTGAGGCAGAATAGCGGAATCGGTTCGTTGGACTTTAATGGGGTTTAGTGGAGAGCATTATGCTTCCGTTGGATTTCTACAAGATAGAACAGAACTTAACCGACGAAGAAAAACTGGTCCAGGAAACCGCCGGAAAATTCGTCGACCGGGAAATCCTGCCGATCATCCGCGACTGTTTCGAAAAGGGAGAATTTCCGAAGCCGCTCATCAAAAAAATGGGAGAGGAAGGATTTTTCGGCGCGACGTTGTCGACACACGGCGGCGCCGGGCTGGGTCCGGTCGCCTACGGCCTGATGATGATGGAACTCGAGCGCGGCGACAGCGGCGTGCGCAGTTTCGCCTCCGTCCAGAACGGGCTGGTGATTTATCCCATCAACCGTTTCGGGTCCGATGCGCAAAAAGATAAATGGCTTCCCGGTCTGGTGAGCGGCGACACGGTCGGGTGCTTCGGATTGACCGAACCCGATTTCGGGTCCGATCCCGCCGGCATGAAAACCACCGCCGTTGTGGACGGCAGGGAGTACATCCTGAACGGGTCCAAGATGTGGATCACCAATGCCGACATTGCCGACCCTATCATCATCTGGGCGTATCTGGATAAAGTGGTGCGGGCGTTTGTGGTGGAGGCGGGAACGCCGGGGCTGATGGTGCAACCCATTCATCATAAATTTTCGATGCGCGCTTCCGATACCGGCGAAATTCATCTGAACGATTGCCGGGTCCCGGCGGACAGCATGTTACCGGGAGCCGAAGGCCTGACCGCCGCTTTCGCCTGTCTCAATCAGGCGCGGACCAGCATCGCCTGGGGCGTTCTGGGCGCGGCTATCGCCTGTTACAACGAAGCGGTGGAATACGCGAAGACCCGCATCATGTTCGACAAACCCATCGGGTCGTTTCAACTGGTGCAGGAAAAACTGGCCGACATGCTGACCGACATCACCTGCGCCCAACTGCTGAGCCTGCAACTGGGCCGGCTGATGGAGAAGGATCAGCACCACTACACGCAGATTTCGATGGCGAAGCGCAACAACGTGCGCGTGGCATTGGACGTGGCGCGCAAGGCGCGTGATATTCTTGGCGCGTCCGGCATCAGCGTCGAGTACCAGACCATGCGCCACATGCTGAACCTGGAGAGCGTCATCACCTACGAAGGCACCGACTCCATCCACACGCTGATCCTCGGCAAAAAAATCACCGGCATCGACGCGTTCAGTTGATCAGGAAATGTTTTTGCTACGCCGGCTTCCAACGGAGCACCGGTTTGCGGGCGGCGCGGGCTTCGTCGGGGCGGGAGACTTTCGGTAAGTAAGGCGCATCGTGAAAACTTTTTGGATTCTGCTCGGCTTCTTTCGCGATGGTCTGCATGGCTGATATAAACTGGTCGAGCGTTTCCTTCGATTCGGATTCAGTCGGCTCAATCATCAACGCGCCCTTGACGATCAACGGAAAGTAAACGGTCGGCGGATGAAACCCGTGATCGATCAGCATCTTGGCGATGTCCAGCGTTTTGACGCCGTGCTTGAGTTGTTCCTTATCGTTGAACACGCATTCGTGCAGGCTGGGTCCGGGATACGGAAGGTGGTAATCGTCCTTCAACCGCGCCTTGATGTAGTTGGCGTTGAGCACCGCCGCTTCGCAGGATTCGCGGATGCCGTCGGGCCCCAGTGTGCGGATATACGTGTAGGCCCTCAGCAACACGCCGAAGTTACCGTAAAAAGTTTTGACCTTGCCGATGCTTTGCGGTTGGTCGTAGTTGCACCTGTATTTTCCTTCCGACTGTTCGATATGCGGCACCGGCAGGTAGGGTTTCAGAAAATCCTTGACGCCGATGGGTCCGGCGCCCGGTCCGCCGCCGCCGTGCGGGGTGGAAAACGTTTTGTGCAGGTTGAAATGCAGAACGTCGACTCCGGTATCGCCTACCTTGCAGACTCCCATCAAGGCGTTCAGGTTCGCGCCGTCGCAATACACCAATCCGCCTTTGTCGTGCACGATGCCGGTAATCTCCAGAATATTTTTTTCGAACATGCCGAGCGTGTTGGGATTGGTCAGCATGATGGCGGCGGTGTCTTCGTCCATCAACTCTTTCAGTTTGGCGGTGTCGATCAAACCCTCGGCGTTGGACGGAATCTGGATCACTTCGTACCCGCACAAAGCGGAGCTGGCGGGGTTGGTGCCGTGGGCGGAGTCGGGCATCAGCACTTTATGGCGTTTCTCGCCGCGCGCTTCCAGGCAGGCCTTGATGACCAGCATGCCGGTCATCTCGCCATGCGCGCCGGCGGCGGGCTGCAGGCTGACCGCGTCCATGCCGCTGATTTCCTTTAAATATTCCTGAAGCTCGAACATCAATTGCAGACTGCCCTGCGACAGCGATTCCGGGGCGCAGGGATGATGGAGGGCGAATCCCGGAACCCGCGCCATGTCTTCGTTGAGTCGCGGGTTGTACTTCATGGTGCAGGAGCCGAGCGGATAGAAGTTGCTGTCGATGCTGAAGTTCCATTGCGAGAGCCGCGTGAAGTGACGGACGACATCGAGTTCGGTCAATGCCGGCAGGCCGCCGATGGCACCGCGGATTTCATCCTTCGGCAGCAGGGTTTTCGGGTCGACGTCGGGAATCGGGCTGGACGGCAGGGAATAGCCCTTTCTGCCGGGCGAGCCCAGGTCGAACAGCACCGGTTCGTCGAAGATCAAACCTTTAACGCCGGGGCGCGGAGTGGGTTTCTGAGTCATGGGAAAAGGGACCTTTACATAATTATAAAGAAGAGCAAAATTTAAATGATCCCCTCCTTACCAAGGAGGGGATACAGGGGAGGTTATGATAACTCCACCCCTCACCTTAATCCTCTCCTCATGAGGGGAGAGGAGATTTTTGGTTTTCATCCAACCCTAGAAGACCGGGCTACGAAAAATCCGCCAGGAAAATGACCTCTGTATATATTCTGAATATATGATGAACCAATTTCTTCCAGAATAAGCCCTTATTCGACCGGTTTGGCCTCTTCGGCCAGAATCACCGGGACGCCGTCGCGGATCGGGTATTTCAGCTTGCAGGCTGTGCAGACCAACCCGTCTTCTTTCGGGGTCAGGGTGAGCCCCTCCTGGCATCGAGGACAGATCAGAATTTCCAGCAGTTCTTTGTCAAAGCTCATGGCCCAATTTCCTTATCAGGAGGTTTGCGCGTTCACATGTTCCCGGACGCTTTTTTGCACCGCCGCGAAGACGTCGTCCACCGTGATGGCGGTCATGCATTCGATATGCGTCGGGCAACTGTGCTTATGGCAGAAACTGCAGGGCTGAAGTTTAACCACCACTTCGTGATGGGTGCCGTGCGGCCGGCTGTAGACCGGGTTGGTCGGGCCGAACAGCGACACCGTCGGCACCCCCTGCGCCGCCGACAGATGCATGGGTCCGGTATCGCAACCGATGCACAGGCTCATCCGCTTGAGCATATGGATCGACTCGTGAAGCGTATTTTTGGGAGACACCCAATATTTTTCTTTCATCATGGCGGCCAGTTGGTTTACCGTTTCTTCCTCGCCGGGTCCCCAGGTCAAGAGGACATTGAATCCCAGTTCTTTCGAGATACGGTCTCCCAGTTGGGCGAACCGCTCTATCGGCCAGCGCTTGGTGGGGAAGCCCACCCCATGATGAATGGCGACCATGGGCTTCGCGGTCAGCTCCGGGTTGGCTTGCAAGTAGGCTTCGATATTCGCTTCGGCCTCTTCCGGAACGGCCAGCGGGAACTCCTTGCATACCTCCTCGGCGCCCAGCGCCTGGATCATCGCCAGATAGCGATCGACGACATGCACCTTTTTCCCCATGTAAGGAATAGTTTCGTGCGTGAACCAGGCATTGGGGCGTTCCCGGCAGTCCTGTTTGTCGAAGCCGATAATGCGCGGGGACTGCGTGAGGAAGGCGATGACTCCGGTTTTGATCAATCCCTGCAGGTCGATGACCAGGTCGAAGCGCTTCCGGAGCAGCTTCAGGCAGGCCTTCAATTCCCGCCAGCTTTGCAGATTCCAATGGCGCCGCCAGTAAAGGGTGCGCACCACGATCAACTCGTCCAGGTCCGGGTTGTTGTACAGGAGGTCCTTGCATTTTTCCTCGACGACCCACGCGATATGAGCTTTGGGGTACAGCCGGCGTAAGGTTCTCAACGCCGGCAGCGCATGAATGACATCGCCCAGGGAACTCAGTTTAATGAGCAGGATATTGTTTGGGGATTGCTTCATGCCGGGAACCTGAGGCTGAAAATCGTATGAAGGGAACAGGGACCGGTAGAGCCTGCAGGATAGAATTCCTATAATAGTACCACACACGATGCCTGCCAGGACGTCGGTGGGATAATGGACCCCCAAGTATACACGGGTGGCGGCGACCCCAGCCGCCAGGGGTAATACCACCCAGCCGGATCCCCGGAAAAACAGAGCAAACACGATGGCCACAGCGAATATATTACCCGCCTGGATCGAGGGCAACGAGTAGGATGCCGTGCAATCGATGGTATTGAGAATATCCAGGACGTGGCAGGGCCGGGTCCGGGCAAACAGGGGTTTCAGGATTTGGTGAGCCAAAAAGTCGTTGGCCAGGTTCGCCAGAGCCGCGGTGATGATAAACCAGATGCCCTGTTTTTTCCTCAATATCAAAAGAGCCGCGATGGCAAGGAGGGCGGGGACCGGGTAAACATTTTTATCGGTGAAAATTTGCACCCAGATGTCCAGCGACTCGGATTGCAAATGATCCCTGATCCAGTAGAATACTGCGGTGTCGAAATCCATAAGGCTCCGGTACGAGAATAAAGGAAGGCGTTTCGGTTCGGGCTGAAACGTGCACAAGTCTAGGGAGATTAAAAGGGTGAGTCAATTGATTTATTTCAAGGAGATTGTCCTTCCATGACAGCCGCCGCCAGCGCTTTAATCCTGTTTGCCAAGGATCCCGTGGAGGGTCAGGTGAAAACCCGGTTGAGTTCTCTTCTGGACGCTCCAACCATCCTGAACCTCTATCATCATTTTCTGAGCGACAGTATCGGGAAGCTTTGCTCGGTTTCCGGGGTGGAGCGTTTTATTGGTATTGCCTCCCCGCCGAGGTCGGACTATTTCGATAACGTGTCCCGCGACCCCTCCATCCGCCTGTTTGTGCAGGCGGGCCAAAACCTGGGAGAACGGATGCGGCAGGCGTTCCAGGACCGCTTCACGGAGGGGTTTGAGCGCGTGGTGATCATCGGTTCCGACAGTCCGACCTTGCCCACGGTTTACATCGAACAGGCGTTGCGGTCGGAAAAAGAGGTGGTGATCGGTCCCAGCACCGACGGCGGTTATTATTTGGTCGGCATGAAGGGCCGGGTGACCGATATTTTTGCCGGCGTTCACTGGGGAACCCACCGCGTCTTGTCGCAGACCTTGAAGGCATTGCAGGGAAATGGAACAGAAGCCGAGCTGTTACCCGTGTGGTATGATGTCGACCTTCCGGAAGACCTGCGCTTCCTGAAAACCCACCTCGAATGGATGGCGCATGCCGGTTTGGAGGAGGGCAGGGCGACGCTGGAATTTTTAAATCAATTGCAACTCGATCCCATGACATGAAAATTATCAAATATAACGATGACACATACTCGCAGGAAATCGATGCTCTGGTGAATCGGTGCGACGTCGATTTCCAGTCGCAGGACGAAACGGTGCGGACCATTCTGGAGGCGGTCAAACAGGATCGCGATGAAGCACTGCTCAAGTTCACCAATCAGTTCGATCAAACCGGTTACCAGTTGAGCGACTTGGAGGTCCGGCCGGAGGAAATCCAGGAAGCCTATAACCAGGTGAAACTGGAGGAACTGGAAGCGATGAAACTGGCGGCGGGAAACATCAACCGGTTCCACACCCGGCAGGTTCAGGAATCCTGGGAATATAAGGAAGGGGAGGTTTATCTCGGCCAGATCATTCGTCCCTTGGCCATTGTCGGGATTTATGTTCCGGGCGGGAAGGCCCCGTATCCCTCCTCCGTATTGATGAACGCGATACCGGCGCGGGTGGCGGGGGTGGAGCAGGTGATCATGTGCTCGCCCACGCCGAAAGGAGAGGTCAGCCCGCACACTCTGGTAGCGGCGGATATCGCCGGGGTGGACCGGATTTTCAAGGTGGGCGGGGCGCAGGCGGTGGCCGCCATGGCTCTGGGAACGAATACCATTCCCCGCGTGGACAAGATTGTGGGTCCCGGGAATATTTATGTCGCCCTCGCCAAGCGTATGGTATTCGGTCTGGTGGATATCGACATGATCGCCGGGCCCAGCGAAATCCTGGTGGTGGCCGATGATTCCGCCCGGCCCGATTTTGTCGCGGCGGATTTGCTCTCCCAGGCCGAGCACGACGAGCAAGCGGTGCCTATTCTGGTGACCCCTTCCGAATCCCTGGCCAAGGCGGTTCTCGAAGAATTAAAGAAGCAGAAGGGTGAGCTGCAGCGGACCGCGATCATTGAAGAGTCCTTGAACAACAAATGCCGGTTGTTCGTCACGGCATCGCTGACCGAAGCGCTGCACCTGGCCAACCGGATCGCTCCGGAGCATCTGGAGTTGGCGGTGGAGGACCCCTGGGACAGCTTGCGGCTCATTAAAAACGCCGGGGCTATTTTTCTGGGTCATTACACACCGGAAGCCATCGGGGATTACCTGGCCGGGCCCAACCATGTGCTTCCCACCAGCGGCACGGCGCGGTTTTCATCCCCGCTCGGGGTGTATGATTTTATCAAGCGGACCAGTTTGATTAATTACAGCCGGGAAGAGCTGGCCAAAATCGGAAAATCGGCTCGGATACTGGCGGCCATGGAAGATTTGGACGGACACGCGAAAGCTGTCCAGATCAGGGGTTCTTGAGCCGTTTTTTTCATGAAAATACCTGAAATCATGATTTTTACAAATTAACTTGACAACCTTTTGAACCTTATGGTAAATAACGGCGTCTTCGATTGAATGGCGGGGAGACTCGCGCATTTTGACAATTGCTGCAAGCCCTTTCAGGTCATGAAGTTAGAGCAATTTGACCGCCACGCTCCCAAATTGTGAAGCCACTTCAGGGGATTTTAGTGTTCCCTCGAGGGGCTTTATGAGCGAGAATGTTAAAGTTTGTTGATTTTCAGGGCTTGGCTTAAAAACGCTGAAAAAAAATTGCATAATCCATTTTAAAAATAAATTGTAATGTATTGAAAATCCTGGGATACCCAGCGATCCCCTTTAGGAGGTTAGGCAATGGTTAATTCGGAAGCTAGACACATCAAGTCGCTCCCCTTGGCGCTTGTTCTGGCAGTGACCCTGCTTTTGGTTCCGGGCCTGAGCGGTGATGACGCTTATGCCAAGGAAGTATTTGCTGAACAGGCTTTCGCTGAAGAGGCTTTTGCGAAAGAGGTCTTGGCTGAGGAAGGTACGGAAGAAGGCGGCGAAGAGACAGTCGAATGGGGTCAGGACGTTTTCTATAAGGATTGGGAAGGTAATCCTTTGAAAGGTCCTGTCAGTGGTTTTCCCGCCCCGGATTTGGGCGAGGAGGACTACAACCAATATGAATTTGCGCCTAGCCGAATATTAATTTGGGTTGCCAACCAGCAGCACCTGTATTTCGGGAGTTTCGTTCTGGCAATTCCCATCTTCTGTATGTTGATCGAATTTGTCGGCATCCGCACCCGGGAAACCGATCCGGTATTGTCCGAGAAGTACGACCGGCTGGCGCATGATCTGATGAAGGTCAGCCTGACCGCGTATTCCTGGACCGCGATTCTCGGTGGTATTCTGCTGTTTACGTTCATCACTCTGTTCCCGGGATTCTTCAAATATTTAGCGACTATCTTCCGTCCGGTCATGCATGTTTATGCGCTGATGTTCTTGGCGGAAAGTGGCATTCTTTATGTTTATTATTATGGCTGGGACAGAATGAAAAGCGATCCCTTCCTGAAATGGATTCACTGCAGCCTTTCGGTTCTGTTGAACCTGGTCGGCACGGTTCTGATGTTCCTGGCCAACTCCTGGGCGACTTTCATGCAGGCGCCCGGCGGAATCGATGAGCAGGGCCGGTTTCTGGGTAACATCTGGCACGTCATCCATTCTACTTTATGGAACCCGGTAGGGATTCACCGGATTCTCGGTAACATCGTATTTGGCGGCGGTATCGTCGGCGCCTACGCGGCCTATCATTATCTCACCGCCAAAACCGCTGAAGAGAAAGCCCACTATGACTGGGTATGCTACATCGCGATGTTCATCTGTATCTTCGGCCTCATCCCCCTGCCGTTCGCCGGCTACTGGCTGATGAAAGAGGTTTACGCATTCCGCCAGCAGATGGGCATTACGCTCATGGGCGGCATCATGGCCTGGTTGTTCATCATTCAGGCGGTGATGATCGGCTTGCTGTTCTTCGCGGCCAACTCTTACCTGCATAACTCCATGTACCGGGTTAAAGGCTCTCACCGCTACATGAAATATTGCAAATATATGGTTCTGCTGTTGATCGTATGTTTCACCATGTGGATGACCCCGCATACCATCGTTATGACTCCCGCGGAGTTGAAGGATATGGGTGGCGCGCAACATCCGATTATCGGTCACTTTGGCGTCATGTCCGCCAAGAATACCGCGGTGAACCTGATGATCACCTGTACGATTCTATGTTTTCTCTTGTATCAGAGGGCGAACAAGAAGATCAATGTCAGTTGGGCGACTCAAGGGAACTGCTGGATCTCCGCTATTTTTGTCATGGCGGCGGCCAATGTCATTTTCCTGGGTTTATACGGTTACGTCCTGCCCGCCAACCAGCGCGTGGGTTTGTCGGTGCCGCAGGTAACGAGTACGCTGACCACGTTGTTTGCCGGCACGGCAATCAATATTTCCATGTTCAAGGACTCGGAATCTTACGGGGAAATTCAATGGGGGACACAGTCAAAGGTGGCCACCTACGCGATTTTCCTGCTGGCGATTTCCTTTACCTGGCTGATGGGCCTGATGGGCTACATCCGGTCCGCCGTACGCTTGTTCTGGCATGTAACGGAAGTGGTGCGTGACAACTCCGTGGACGCTTACACGCTGACCATCGGTGAAGCGGGTAAAATGCTGACATTCAACGCCCTGTTCGTATGGGTGCAGTTTGTCGTCGTGTTCTGGGTCGGCAGTTTGACCGGTAAACCAGCCGTGGAGAAAGTACCGGAAGGTGTTCCCGTACCGGCCCAGCAACAACAGTAATCGGTTATTAGAGTTACGAGTTTAACTTTTTAAATATACCAAAGAATGAGAGGAGAGAAGGATGCTTCCTGAACAACACGACATCCTGTGGACGTTCACCACAATCATTTTCACGTTGTTTGCCCTTTACGCGTTCGCCAATGTGATTCTGCATTGCCGCGCGAAGGAGGGGAGTAACATGGTATTGTGGGGAGGGATTTTCGGCGCAGGACTTATCATCAACCTGTTGTTGACAAACCATATGTTCGGACTGAACCAGCAGGATCAATTGGGGTTTATTTCCTACCAGGTTCTGGCGGTATTATTGCTCCTGTTGGTCTGGGGCCTGTTCTTCAAGAGTGAGAATATTGAAGATCAATCCCCGCCGATCATCCGGGCGGCATTTTTCTACACCACGATTTCCATCCTTCTCGCCGGTTACACCAACTGGCTGCCACAACAAAGAAGTGATCCACCCCCGGTTGATACGGGTCCTGGCGACCTTTCAGACTTGACTATGGAGAAATACGTGGATAAGGGCCGGTTCATCGTATTCGGCGCCAAGGTAGCGGGGGGTACGAAAGCCATCGGCAAAGGGCAATGCCCTCTCTGCCATACCTTCGATCCCGGTGACAATATCGGCCGCTGTCCCAACCTGTTCGGGGTTGAGTCACGCAGTCACACCCGTATCAAGGAAGACCGGTATCTGAACGAACCCATCAAAATCGGTGAAACGGACGGGTCCTCCCAGATCGTCAAGGGCAAGCCCGATGAAGTTCCCGAGGAGTACCGGCGCGCCGATGCTGGAGATTTGATCGGGGAAGATTATCTGCGCGAGTCGCTGATGTGTCCTTCCTGTTACGTGGTTAAAAACTATGGTAAAGCGGGCGACAAAGTCAGCCCGATGCCCATTGTCAGCAAGCCGCCGATCAGCCTGAGTCCGTTTGAGCTGGGTGCGGTAATCGCATGGCTGCAGGCCAAGGACACGCCGGGTGATTTTGCCACGGTAACGATTCCGCTGCCAACGGGTGAAGTTCCTGTAGAAGAGGCGTCAGATGAAGAGGGGCCCATTT
>CBDVDB010000063.1:0-10455 GCA_965372625.1 uncultured Nitrospinaceae bacterium | reverse complement strand
GGTGACGCGCGGGCTGGGGTGGTACAGGGCGAGCAAGGTGAAATTTTCTGTGTTCTGAGGTTTGCCGAGCACTTCCGCCAGCTTGTAGCGGGTGCCTAATATCCGGTTGATCGACTCCAACCCCACGCCGCCGAGAGTGACCACGACTTTAGGACGCATCAATTCCAGTACCGTTTTCAGGTAAGAGGAACAATTGCCGATTTCCCGTGCGGTGGGGCGGCGGTTGTTGCCGTTGGCGAGTGGATTGCACAATACGGCGTTGGTGACGAAGATATCCCGCCGCGTCAGTCCGACATGGGCGATCAGTTCCTCAAAGTTGTCGCCGGACTTGTCGCCGGAAAACGGGATGCCGGTGCGCCCCCCGCCGAATCGTCCGGGCGCTTCCGCGACGAACAGAATATCGGATTCAATCGAACCGTTGCCCGGTCCCAGTACCGCGCTTTGGCCGATCATGTTGGGACAGGTGGTGCATTCGGCGGCTTGCCGGGTCAGACGTTCGAACTCCTGATGCGGGTTAAACATGGGAATATTTAAGACGGTTTTTTATCGTTGGCCGGGGAGGGCGCGGGGGCGTCTTCTTCTTCCTCGTCGTCGAATTCGTCTTCATCCTCCGCGCTGGTGCGGCAGATGACGAGGAAGCCCACGAGCATTAGCACGCTGGCGATGATGGTGAGAATAATATCCATGGCTCATTAAAACGGTTTGACGGTGGCCAGATAGATCATGCTGGCGGCGATGATGAATATCGCGATATGCACCATCATAGCGTATTTTTTGGGTAAAAGGTCCTGTTTGATCTGCCGTCCGTTCTGGATTCCCAGAGCCACCAGCACCAGCAAGAGTCCCAGCTTGGGATAAATCCATTGGGCCTTGTCGAACACGCCGGTGGTGATGGCCAGGTAGAGGCCGGAGGCGATGGTCACGAACAGGATCGGGTAATAGATGAATTTGTTGATGCGCCTCTGGGTTTTGCGGAGGCCTTCGCGCTCCTCCGCCGATTTAAGGCGCAGGCCGAGCACGACCGAAAGGGATTGCAGAAACAGCGTACCCACCACCAGGCACATCGAAACCATGTGGAGCGTCAGAAAGAAATTTTTCATATTGATCCGTTGCCGTCAGGAATTTTCTTCCACTGCGGGTAGGGGGTCCTGCTTCCAGTAAACCAGGCTGGAGACCATCAGGGCCAGGCCGATACCACAATAAATGGCGGCCACCACCACGTAGCCTCCCAGGTATTCGTTAAATGTTCGCAAGGTGACGCCGAGCAGAATCATGCCGGCGATCATAAAGTAAAACGATTTGGCATAGACATGATGGACTTTTAACGGTTGCTCCAGGCGGTCGATGCGCGATTTGTTGCGGCGCGCGGT
The DNA here is from genome assembly GCA_965372625.1 of uncultured Nitrospinaceae bacterium. Classification (GTDB taxonomy): domain Bacteria; phylum Nitrospinota; class Nitrospinia; order Nitrospinales; family Nitrospinaceae; genus SZUA-226. Next base: position 9,085 of record CBDVDB010000063.1, on the reverse strand, counting down.
TTTGGAGAGCACGAAGCGGCCCTTGATAATCCCCAGGATAGCACTGATCGCGATGGAGATGCCCAGGGCGGTTTGTGAAGCGTTTTGCGTATCGAGAGCGGTCTGATACATGGCGGCTCCCCGAATCATCAGAAATAACCCCACCAGCGCCCAAACGGAACCGGCCAGGACATAGAGGCTGTTTTTATTCACGAGACTATCCTCAAGCATGGTTAACGGCTTAAATTAAGATGAAGGAAACGAAAAAAGGATTTTAACAGAGAAAGGTCACCGTTGGCGAGGGCGTTCGCTCATCGGTGTTCCCCGGACCGGGCGGACGGCCATCCGGCCGCTTTTGCTTTTGTAGAGGGTGGCGGACTCGCCGGTGGTGAAATTCACGATATACCCGTCCTGTCCGATGCCGTCGGCAGTCCAGGACGTGGCCAGCGGGCCCTCGGGGAAGACCGGATTCATCTTCATGGGTTTTCCGTATTTGTCATTGATGAAATATTCGAGGTCCACCAGAGTCAACAGTTCTTCCTTTTCCGGGAGCCGCCAGTCGTTGAATCCAGCCAGTTTCAGATAGCCTTGGTTGTAGGCGAAATCGCGGGCCTCATCCCAGGAAAGCCATTTGCCCTCAGTTTGCCAGGAGTCCTCTTTAGTCCACATCAGGCCGGTTTTATTATCGGTGATGGTGCCGTCGTTGTTGTTGGTGAACCGGTTTTTATCGTCTGCCATATGATTTACGCTTGCAGGGCCGTCTGGTCATCCAGAGATAGTGCGGCCAAACGGGATTTCAGGTTTTTAAGATCGAACTTTGGCGGGTGGAGCAGTTCCGCCCGTTTCTGGATGCGTCCGAAAGATAGTTTGAGCAGGGTGTCTGAATAACAGACCAGGCGCGTCCGGCGCAGAATTTGCCGGACGGTCTGCCGCGAAATTTTGACGGGGTCGTCCGATTTCAATAGTTCGCGGTTATTGTGGAGAATCGCCACGGTTTCCACCGCCATCCACAACGGCCAGATACAGAACAACCGGATGCGCGGGGTTTTGCGCGGCAGGGCCAGGGTGAATTGCAAGGCATCCTGCAGGTGCCCCATGGTTTTGTTGAGAAGCTGTTCCAGAATTTGAAGGTTTTTTTCTTCCGAGGCGCCGGAGCTGAACTCTTCCACCGTCAGGCCGTGGGCTTCGATGTAAGAGCGGGGCACGTAGGACCAGCCGCGCCCCCGGTCGATGATGATATCCTTGGAGATATTGGTCATCTGCAAACCGAGGCCGAACGAAACCGCAGTGTCACGCATGGTTTGCCGGGCCTGCGCGCTCAGATGGGGCAGTTCCTCCAGAAAAAGATTGCACAACATTTCTCCGACCGCGCCGGCTACGAAATAACAGTATTCCTCCAACTCTTCTTCGCTTTCCAGGAGGGTGAGGGCGTTGCCATCGAATTTTTTCTGGAAATAAGCCATGCCGCGGGCCATCTCGGAGACCGAAGGAATGATTCTGGCGCGGTGACTGTCCGGCAACGTATCAAATACGTTGAACGCCCGCTGAGTCTGGGACAACAACTCCAGGTCCACCGTACTGCCGTCGACCGCTTCGCACTCGCGGAGCCAGTCCGCAAGCGCGCCCCGGCGGTAATCCGCGTCCTGAATCAGGCGGGAAAATTCGAGCAGGAGCTTGATTTTAATTTTAGGGTCGAGCCGGGGAGCGTCTTCCAGGGTATCGATGATGCGGCAGAACAGGTAGGCGGTCAGAATACTCCGGTGCAAGTCGCCCCTGAGGACGGAGATGTTGAGCGCAAAAGTCCGGCTGACTTTCGGTAAGGTTTTTTGACAATATTCCCAGTCCTCCATCACCACCTTCGTTATGAAGCCTCCAAGTAAACGCATTCCGCCGACAGAACATCGGCCTTATCAAAACCGGTGGAATGAATAAAAATTAGTTTCCTGGAACCTTTGTGGGCTTTCGGTACGGTTCCTGAAAGAGTCTGAACCCCAGCCCTCCCCGAGGTTAATGAACCGGCTGGGTTTTCAGTTGGTCCATTTCCGTGGCGATTTCGAGGATCGCCGAATGCACTTTGTTGATGATGTATTCCGGCGTGCTGGTGCCTGCCGTGATGCCGACATGGTTTTTGTTGATGAACCACTGCTTGTCCAGTTCGGTGGAGGCCTCGATGTGGTGCGCTTCCACGTTTTTCTCGGCACACACTTGAACCAGCTTTTTAGTGTTCGACGAATTGTAACCGCCGATTACGATCATCAGGTCCACCTGATCCGCCAGGTCACGCACGGCAATTTGACGGTCCCGCGTCGGCTGGCAGATGGTGTTGACGAAAGCGACATCATCCACACAATCCATTGCCCGGATTTTCCCCACGAGGTGTTCCACTTTTTCCACCTGCTGGGTGGTCTGGCTCACGATGCCGAATTTTCTCTTTCCGGAAACTCTCAGTTTTTCCAGGTCGTCCTCGCTGCCTACCACGATATATTCATCGAGGTCCCCGACAATGCCTTTGACTTCGACGTGTGTTTCCTGTCCGATGACGACGGGAAAATATTTTCTTTCCACCATGGATTTAATGGTTTTGTGAACGCGCATCACCAAAGGGCAACTGGCATCGTACACAATCAGCCCCGCCTCGGCCAGTTGGCTTTTCATTTTGTTGGCGGCGCCGTGGGCGGTGATCATCACTTTTTTGGTTTTGATCTGGCTGATGGCATCGGCTCCGTCGACCACGGACACGCCGTTTCTTTTCAGTGATTCATTGACCTGGCGGTTGTGCACCAGTTGGCCGACAATGGTGAGTTCTCCTTTGAACTGCGGCTCCAGAGCGAGATTGATGGCGTCCTTGACACCGAAACAGGTTCCAAGCGCGCTGGCAAGCGATACTTTCATGAATTTTCCTTCGAATAAAATATAAGGGATCAACCGTTTTGAACGGTAAATGTCTATTGAATCTCAACGTTTCATAATATCAGACCGGCGGGATGAATTAAATAAAAATCAGGGGCTGGAGCGGGCCGGATCACTTTAAGAACAGGTTTTTCAACATTTGCAGGGTGGTTTCCCGCCCAATTTCCGCAATCGATTCGGTCAGCGGGATTTTCTTCGGGCACACTTCAACGCATACCTGCGCGTTGCCGCAATCGGCGATGCCGCCTTCGCCCATGACCGCTTCCAGACGTTGCTCCTCTTCCATGGCCCCGGTCGGGTGCATGTTGAACAGGCGGACCTGGCTGAAGGTGGAGGCCCCCATGAAATTATTATTCAGCGTGAATTGGGGGCAGGCTTCCAGGCAGCACCCGCAGGTCATGCATTCGGACAACAGGTAGGCCTTGGTACGAAGTTTTTCCGGGATCACCGGACCTTCGCCGATATCGTAGGTGCCGTCGACATGAATCCAGGCTTTTACTTTTTGAAGATTTTCAAACATGCGGCTCCGGTCCACGTGTAAATCGCGGACGATGGGGAATTTTGAAAGCGGCTCCAGCACGATGGGCTGGGGCAGGACATCTATCAGTGCGGTGCAGGCCTGGCGCACCTTACCATTGATGACCATGGTGCAGGCCCCGCACACTTCCTCCAGGCAGTTGCATTCCCACACCACCGGTGTTACTGCTTTGCCTTCCCGCGTCACGGGATTTATCTGGATATCCATGAGGCAGGAGATGACGTTTGCCCGGGGTTTGAAGGGCAATTCAAATTCATGCCAGAACGGCTTGGCGTCCGGTTGATCCTGGCGTTTGATTTTCAAACGGATAGTTTTATCTTCGGGCATAGGTCACCTTCAATCGTATTTCCGGGGCCGGGGTTGGACCAATGAAATGTTAACCTCTTCAAAACTGATCTCCGGCTGATTATTTTTGTATTCAGCGATGGTGGTCTTCAGCCATTGCTCGTTGGTTTCCTCGAATCGTTTCATATAGGCGGCGTGACCGGAAGGAAAATCGTCTTCCTGTATCTCCCCGTAATGTTTTTGCTCTATGTATTCGATATATTCGTGCGGATCGAAATCCTCGGGTTGGTTCAGATCGAAATCCGGTTTGTAATGCGCGCCTCTAAACTCGTCGCGGAGCAACGCTCCCTTGGTGATAATTTTGGCGAGCTGGATCTGGCATTGCAACTGCTGGATCATGCTGGGCTCAGGGTTGGACCAGTGGGAGGTGTCCAGGCATTGCACGTCCTGGAAACGGGTTTCCAGATCGTTGATTTCGGTCAGCGCCTGTTCCAATTTGTGATTTTCCCGGACGATCAGTACATTCTCCAGCATGATCTTTCCCAGGTCCTGATGGAGCCCATACGGATTTTCCCTGCCCCTCATATTTTTAATGGATGCATACCGTTCCTGCCACTCGCCGCAAGCCTGGTCGAACACCGATGAAGGGACGTCCTCGAAATGACTGTCGAGGTTTCGGCTGTACTGGATCATCCCCGGGCCCATCATGAGGCCCGTGTAGATACAGCTCAACAGGGAGTTGGCTCCCAGCCGGTTGGCGCCGTGGAACTGATAGTCGGCTTCGCCGGCGGCGTACAATCCCTGGATGGATGTCATCTGGTTGCGCGGGGACTGGTGATCGATTAACCCATTACCGTCATCTTCATAATCGGTCCAGATCCCCCCCATGGAATAATGCACCGCCGGGAAAATTTTCATCGGCACTTTTTTGGGGTCTTCGCCGGTGAACTTGCTGTAGATATCGAGAATGCCCCCCAGCCGGAGCTCCAGAAATCCTTCCGACTGATGCGTCAGGTCGAGGTACACCATGGGCTGGCCGTTGATGCCCAGGTTTTTATTGTAGACGACGTCGTGGATTTCCCGGCTGGCGACGTCGCGGGGTACCAGATTGCCGAAACGCGGATGGTTCTCTTCCAGAAAATAGTAACGCTCTTCCTCGGGGATGGTGAGTGGATCGCGGTCGTCTTTCGGTTTTCGGGGAACCCAGATGCGCCCGCCTTCGCCCCGCGCCGATTCGCTCATCAACCGCAGTTTGTCGGGTCCCGGTATGGCGGTAGGATGCACCTGGATGAATTCACCGTTGGCGTATTTGGCCCCCTGCATGTAGGCGGAGGTGGTGGCCACGCCGTTACAAACGGTGGAGCCGGTGGTTTTGCCGTAGACTTGCGCGGGGCCGCCGGTGGCCAGCACCACGGCATCGCCCTTGACGGTAAAAATCTCTCCGGCCCTGAGATCCTGCAGCACCGCGCCGCGGCAGATACCTTTGGAATCGAGAATGGCGGACAGGTATTCATGCCACTCCAGTTTTTTGACCTGCCCGTCGAATTCATACCGCCGGACCTGTTCATCGAGAGCATAGAGCAGTTGCTGTCCGGTGGTGGCTCCGGCGAAAGCGGTGCGGGAATAGAGAGTGCCGCCGAACCTGCGGAATTCGAGATGCCCCTCGGGCGTCCGGTTGAAAGCGACGCCGAGCCGGTCCATCAGGTGAATGATGGCCGGGGCCTGATGGCACATGTCGCGCACCAGCGGTTGATGGGCTAAAAAATCGCCGCCTTTCACGGTATCGTAAAAATGAGTTTCCGGCGAGTCGCCTTCGCCCTTGGTGTCGATGGCGGCGTTGATCCCGCCCTGGGCACAAACCGAATGGGAGCGCTTCACGGCCTGGTAGGAAACCAGGGTGACCTTGGCTTTATCCTCGCACAGTTTCATGGTAGCGGCCAGCCCGGCCAGGCCCCCGCCAATCACTATGTATTGCGGTCTCCGTTTTCGCATCAGCTGGCCCCCATGAAAGAAGTGGGTTCGACCTCTACCGGATGCAATGAAAATTCGAGCACCGTCGCCAGGCCGAGAACCGTCAATACCCCGCCGAACAGCATGAACACGATACTGGCGTACCGTTGCGCCCGGGGTCCGATAATGACGCCCCACGAGATGCAAAACGCCCAAAGTCCGTTGGCGAAATGAAAGGTGGCGCTCGTGATACCCACCAGATAAATAATGCGTCCGGTCCAGGTGGCGAACTCCTGATTCATGACTTTGATCAGAAAGGGCGCCGCATCGAACAAAAGATGACCGTTCCATATTTTAGGGACCACCGTCGTGCCCATGTGGTAAACCAGAAATACGAATACGATGCCGCCGGTCAGCCGTTGCAACATATACATCCAATTGCGCGAATAACGGTAGCGCACCACATTAATTTTCGCGACCCAGGCGATATAAAATCCCATGACAGAATGAAACAGGAGAGGCGTCAGGATGAACAGGACTTCAATCCAGAACAGGAAGGGCAGGTTGTTGATGGCGTCGATGCTCAACTGGTAGGGAAGCACGCCGACGGTTCTGAGAGAATTGATGGCAAGGTGGAACGTCAGAAACAGGCCGATGGGAACCAGGCCAGTCAGGGAATGAAATTTCAGAAGAAAAAAGTGGGCCTGGCTTTTGGAGATGTTACCCATCCGCAATTCCTGTCTGCTAGCGTGAGCGTTTCACCGGGGGAATGCTTTAAATACTCTATACAGTTTTACTTAATCGGGTATTGAAGACAAGACAATTCAGGATAAATTTACTGAGGGCTCAATTGAAAGGGCGGGCTGAAATTAAAAATCGTATTCGAGCAGGGGACGTTGTTTGAATTTGGGATCGACCGGTTTGTCGGTGGTGGTGATTTTCAGATTCGCGGGGTCTTCGACGAACAGGTCGACAAAACCACATTTACCGCAGACCCGGGGCTGGAGAGGAACCTTCTTCTCGATGCCATGGTCCTTGCGGACCACCATGATCAATTCCAGGTCCCTGCTGGTGCGCAGGCCGATTTCCCCCTTGAGAACGCTTTTCGCGCCGCATTTGCCGCAGGTATCGGGCTTGCTCATAATCCAGCCTCCTTGTTGGGGATTCCGGACGGAGGGAAAGGCTTGGAAACTCACAAACCTCCCTCCCTCGGTTCGAAATTCGGATAGATCGGAATACAAGGAATTATAGCACAGGTGCCGTCACGCGGCCTGGGCTATAATGGTATTCCCTTACGCAGCAAAAACGGGGGTCTCAACCGTTGTTTCGACGTATACCGGACGTTCGGTACGTTCGCGGTTGATGATCTGGTTCAGTTCCTTGCTGGCGTGGAACACCGGCTTTTTGCGGGCCGGAATCTGGATGGGCTCGCCGGTGACCGGCTTTTTACCCACACGGGCCTTGTACTCTTTCAGCCGGAAGGAACCAAATCCCTGAATGACCACGCGGCCATCCTTTTCCAGATTGGTCATGATGCCATTGATGAAAGCCAGCAGGGTCCGATCGGCTTCCTGCTTGGAAATATTCATCTTGGCGGCCAGCTTGCTGGCTAACTCGGAGCGTATCATGGGCTTCCTCGGGTTAAGGTTGAACAGTTTCGCAGTAATTACTTCAAGATACGTGCCAAAAAAGAGTTCAAAATTAAGTCATTGATTTGAAATGATTTAAAAATTGGAGGTTAGATCGATTGTCTCAAAACTGTATAGTATTTGTTAAACCGGTGTATGGAAAGCTGTACTACCCCTATAATGTGAGTTTTCAATGTAAATGAGAGTTTTAATCTATCTGACCCACCCCCATGTTGCGGCCTGGAATTTCCAGGATCGCCATAAGGAGCAATTTTGTAGACACTTACCGGGTGTTTCGGTGGTAGTCTGCCATAATTCAAAGGAATTTCTGGCGGGATTACCGGAGGCCGGGGGGGTCATCGTCTGGTATTTCAAGCGCGAGTGGCTAAAAGCTTCTCCTGATTTGCAATGGATCGCCACTCCCGCCGCGGGAGACGACTGGATTGACGTCGAACCCGGCTCCAACGTGTCGGTGCTGTTCGGGGGTTTCCACGGCCTGATGATGGCGGAAAGCGTGCTGGGGGCCATGCTGTACTTTTGCAAGGCGTTTCAGTGGTCACGCGATCTCCAGAAAAAGAAGAAATGGGCTCCGGTAAAAATCTCCCAAAGGATTACGTCTTTATATCAAAAGCGGGTGACGATCCTCGGGTTCGGGCGCATCGGCCAGACCCTCGGCCGCGTTCTCAAACCGTTCGGGTGCCAACTGATGGGAGTGAAATGCCAGCCCATCGATCCACCGGATTATTTCGATGCCGATGACCGCGTGGTGACCGCCGACCGCCTCATGGACGTCTTGCCGGAAACAGATCACTTGGTCATCGTTCTGCCCGGCGGCCGGGAGACGGATGGGCTGTTTACCGGCGAGCATTTCAAGCAACTGCCGCGCCATGGCATTGTGTATAACGTCGGACGCGGCAACGTGATCCGGGAAGCCGACCTCGTCCATGCCCTCAGGGAAAAACAGATCGCCGGCGCGTACCTCGACGTGTTCGAAACCGAACCCCTGCCGGAATCCTCGGAGTTGTGGAACTTTGAAAATGTCCTCATCCAGCCGCACCTGTCTGCCGCCTCGCCGCATTACCTCGACCTCTTCATCGACGAGTTGATCCCCCGCCTCAAAAAAGAGTTGGATTGATTTCCCCTCCCGTTACACTAAATAGATCAAACATTAAATTTATTAAAAGTGGAAAAAGGGAGAAGGCATGAAGCCGATCAAGAAATTTCTGAGTGTATTCGTATTGATGACCCTGGTGGCGGGTTGTGCGGAACTCGATCAGTTCGCGAAAAATGTGCAGTCCACCGTGGCGCCGGAGAATTCGCTGGGCAGAATCATCGCCGGGTTGAAGGAGGCGCTTTCCATCGGCACCGGTAACGCCGTACTGGATGTGTCCCGGGCCGGGGGGTACTTTAAAAACCAGGCGGTCAAAATCCTGCTTCCTCCGGAAATCCAAAAGACCACCAGCGCCCTGCGCAAATTCGGGTTCGGCGGTGTGGTGGACGATTTCGAGCGCAGTATGAACAGCGCCGCCGAACAGGCCGCCCCGCAGGCCAGGGCGATTTTTATCGACGCCATCACCCAGATGACATTCGACGACGCCCGGCGAATTCTGAACGGACCCGACACCGCCGCTACCGATTATCTGCGAAAGACCACATCACAGAGGCTGACGGGATTGTTCCGTCCCGTGGTCACCGGCGCCATGAACAAGGTCGGCGTGACGCGTTTGTACAAGCAGATGATCGCACCGCTCAAAAAAATACCCTTCGCCTCGCCCGTCGCCCCGGTGGACCTCGA
>CBDVDB010000062.1:0-10612 GCA_965372625.1 uncultured Nitrospinaceae bacterium | reverse complement strand
AAGCAACAGGAACTGCAAAAAGACAAGGCCCGCCTCCTGGCTGAGAAATTCAAGGAAGCGCAGAAGCACGTCGATAAATCCGATAACTCCAAACCCCTCCGCGATTTTGATCTGGACTGATTACAAATCCACCGTCAACCCGTCGTAAGCCAACTCCACATTTTCCGGCAAATCCCGGCTGACTTTTTCGTGATCGAACTTGTGATTGATATGGGTGAGAATCGCCCGCTTCGGTTGGAGTTCCGCGATGGCCGCCAGCGCCTGGTCCAGGCAAAAATGCGTGGGGTGCGGCTCGAATCCCAGTGCGTTCAGCACCAGCACCTCGAGTCCGGAAAGAATTTCCTTCGCGCGGTCCGGCAGGCCGCTGCAGTCGGTGACATAGGCCGCGTTGTTGATCTTATATCCCAGGATAGTGATGTTGCCGTGGGTGATTTGGACCGGGGTGACCTGTACACCGCCCAGTGAGAAGGGTTGGCTGTTCAGGGGTATCATGTCGAGTTTGGGCACCCCGCCGCCCATCGGTTTTTCGCCGTTGAAGATATAACTGAAATTTTTCTGGATGGTGGTCAACGTCAGATCGTTGCCGTAGCAGGGGATGGCGGTTTTGTTGTAAAAGTTGAAGCATCGCAACTCGTCGATGCCGTGCACATGATCGGCGTGATGATGCGTGTACAGCACCCCGTCGATCCGCGTGATGTTGTACGTCAGGCATTGCTGGCGGAGGTCGGTCGAGGTGTCGATCAGGACATTGAATCCGTTATTCTGGATCAGCGCCGAGGCCCGCAGACGTTTATTGCGCGGGTCGTCCGATCGGCAGACGTCACAGGGACAGCATAAGCTGGGGACACCGGTGGAGGTGCCGGTTCCTAAAAATAGAATTCGCATGGTTTTATCTTAATGCTGGATATCGCACGCCACACCCGCCGCCGAACAGGGGCTGGATTCAAATTGCACCGTGGAATGCGTGATATTAAATTTTTCCTTCAGCAGAGTTTCAATTTCCTTCAAAACAGATTCTACCTGATTGACTTTTTGATCGTTCACCAGCGCGTGGGCGCTCAAGGCGTAAATGTTGGAGCAGATCGACCAGATATGAAGTTCATGTACGTCCTTGATCGCGGGAATGGAAGTCAGCTCCTTTTCCACTTCCTGGATGGAAATTCCCTTGGGCACGCCTTCCAGTAAAATATGGAGGGCGTCACGGATGATGGACTGAGCCCCCCAGATCAATACCAGCGCCACCATCGCCGCGATAATCGAATCCGCCAGGTACCATTGGAACAGATATATGACGGCCCCCCCGCTGATGACCGCTACCGAGGCAAACGTATCTCCCAAAACGTGATAAAAAGCCGCTTTCAGATTGAGGTCATGGTGGTGTGTATTTTTGGCCGGGTCCCTCAAAAAATAAAGGACGGCGAGGTTGGCCGCCAGACCCACCGAGGCCACGGCCATCACTATCACGCCATCCACCACGCCGGGGTCGATAAACCGGCGGTAGGCCTCCCACAGGATTACCAGGGCCATCAGGAGCAGAAGAATCCCGTTGGCCATGGCCGCCAGAATTTCCATCCGGTGGTAGCCGAAGGTTTTAGTCCGGGTCGAGGGTTGCGCCGCGATGGCCAGCGCCATCAGGCTCAAACTGAGAGCGACCACATCCGTCAGCATGTGGGCGGCGTCGCTCAACAGCGCCAAACTGTGGGCGAAAATTCCACCGGCCACTTCCACGCACATGACGAAAAACACCAGCGCCAAGGCGATTTTGAGTCTTTTCCGGATATCGAGAGATTCCATTTTTTTGCAACCTTGGCCGGGATGAGACATCTAAAAGGGCATAGTCTCAGTTCCAAGCCTCATCATTCAAATAAATACCTTGATAAGCATTTTATGTGCCGCCCGGTGGACTGTCAAGGCGGTTGGGCAAGGCCCGACCGCTACGCGAGGTCCGATTATGGATGGGGCGAACCAGCGTGACGCTGGCCGCTCCGCGCGGGGCGAACTTTAAAACCTTAAATTGCGCCCCAAAAGTTACAGGCGATTACCGGTACCGAAGATTTAAAGGATTTTTGCCCATAAAACAAGGGTTTGAACGTTATCGAGGGGTATGCTAGATTGTACCCCTTCATTTGAAACACTTATTCCATTAGAGGAGTTTAAAACATGGCGACATTAGTTGCGAAACCGGCCCCCGAGTTCAAAGCGCAAGCCGTGATGCCCGACGGGAGCTTTAAGGAAATCCAGCTTTCCCTATACAAGGGAAAATACGTCATTCTGTTCTTTTACCCACTGGACTTTACGTTTGTCTGCCCGACCGAGATCATCGCCTTCAGCGATCAGATAGATCAATTCAAGAAGCTCAGTACGGAAGTGCTCGGCGTTTCCGTCGACAGTCAATTTTCTCACCTGGCCTGGCGCAATACCGACCGCAAAAAGGGCGGACTGGGGCAGATCGATTACCCGCTGGTGGCTGATTTGAATAAAACCATCAGCACCGATTACGGTGTTCTGGCTGACGGGGGCATCGCTTTCAGGGGATTGTTTCTGATCGACAAGCAAGGTATCGTTCAGCACACACTGGTCAACAACCTGCCTTTGGGCCGCAACGTCGACGAAGCCATACGGATGGTCGAGGCGCTTCAACACCACGAAAAAAACGGGGAAGTGTGTCCGGCCAACTGGAAAAAGGGCGAAGACGCCATGAAACCGGGGCCGAAGGAATCCCAGGCCTATTTCGAAAGCCATAATTAGCGGCCCTCTAGCGAGGGAGGCAACTTGCCGAGGGTTAATGGCAACCGATAGTCCTTGAGCGCAAGCGGAGTACCTCCGCAGGTAATTTTTAAACCTTGAAGGGCGAAAGTAATTTTACAATCGGGCCATAACGCTTCAGCGAAATTGGCCCTGCGCCGAGCAGGCGTCACGCTGGTTTTCTTATGATTCTTATCACCAACGATGACGGGTTTTACGCCAAAGGCATCCGGGCTTTGCGTAAGGGGCTGGCCGAAGTGGCCGACGTTCTGGTAGTGGCTCCAGAGTCCGAGCAAAGCGCTGTCGGGCACGCCATCACTCTGTCCAATCCTCTGAAGGTCCAGAAAGTGGTGGAGGGCGGGGAATGGATCGGGTATACCGTCAACGGCACGCCCGCCGATTGCGTCAAGATCGCCGTGACCGAACTGCTCGACGAGCCTCCCGAGTTGGTGATTTCCGGCGTCAACCAGGGCGGCAATCTGGGCACCTGCGCTATTTATTCCGGAACGGTGTCCGCCGCGACGGAAGCGGCGATTTTGGGTTTGCCCGCCATCGCGGTGTCGCTCAATTCATTCGAGTTTCAGGATTTCTCCCCGGCGGTCGAGTTTATTAAAAAACTGTATCCCACCGTGATGGAAAAAGGGTTGCCGGAAGGCGTGTCCCTCAACGTCAACGTACCCGCCGTTCCCCGGGAGCAGATCAAAGGGGCGGTGGTGACCCGGCAGGGTAAATCGCGCGTCATCGAAACCTTCGACAAGCGGGTGAACCCGCGTAACGAGACCTATTATTGGCTGGCGGGGGAGATGAAGTTTGACGAGGTGGAAAAAGGCACCGATTGCGAAATGGTGGCAGAACACTACATCTCCGTGACCCCCATTCATTTCGATCTCACCCATTTCCAGGCACTGGAAAACCTCAAACAGTGGGACATTGATTTTTAGCGCAAAAAAAGCGGATGGCCGGAAAACTCCGGCGCATCCGCTGATGTGTTGAATCCCGGAAATCAGTGCGTGGCGGCGGCCGCGGCCTCGTCGCGCATCGCCTCTTTGCGGCTGAGCTTGACTTTGCCGTTGCGGTCCACGTCGATCACCTTGACTACGATCTCGTCGCCTTCCTGAATCTCGTCGCGCACTTTCTGGATGCGGCGGTCGCAGATTTGCGAGATGTGAACCAGGCCGTCGGTGCCCGGTAAAATTTCGACGAAGGCCCCGAAATCCATGATCTTCTTGACCTTGCCCATATAAATTTTCCCGACTTCGACATCCTGCACCAGATCCTGAATGATCTGGATGGCGCTTTTGGAAGCCGCTTCGTCGTGCGAGGCGATATTGACCGTCCCGTCGTCGTTGATATCGATCTGGACGCCGGTGCGGTCGATGATGTCGCGAATCACTTTGCCGCCCGGTCCGATGACGTCGCGAATCTTATCGACCGGAACCTTGATGGTGGTGATGCGCGGTGCGTATTGGGACATCTCGGCGCGCGGCGCATCCAGCGCCTTGGCCATTTCATCCAGGATGTGCATCCGGCCTTCATTGGCTTGCTTCAGAGCGGTTTCCATCAAGGCGTGGGTCAGGCCCTTGATCTTGATGTCCATCTGCAAAGCGGTGATGCCGTTGCGTGTTCCGGCCACTTTAAAATCCATGTCCCCCAGATGATCTTCCGTGCCCAGGATGTCGGACAGGATGGCCACCCGGTCATCCTCCTTGATGAGTCCCATCGCGATCCCGGCGACCGCGGCCTTGATGGGCACTCCGGCGTCCATCAGCGACAATGAACCGCCACATACGGATGCCATGGAGGAGGAGCCGTTGGATTCCAGAATGTCGGAGACAATACGGATGGTATAGGGAAACTTTTCCTTGTCGGGGAGCATCGGGGTGAGGGCGCGTTCGGCCAGTATTCCATGGCCGATTTCCCTCCGGCCCGGACCCGTCAGGAATTTCACTTCCCCGGTACAGAAGGCCGGGAAATTGTAATGAAGCAGAAAAGATTTGGTGCCTTTGAACTCCAGGCTGTCTATCCGCTGTTCATCCGAACTGGTTCCCAGCGTGGTGGTGACCAGCGCCTGGGTTTCACCGCGGGTGAAGACCGAGGACCCGTGAACGCGCGGCAGGTAGCCGACCTGGCAGGTGATGTTCCGGACCTCATTGAGGTTCCGCCCGTCGATCCGTTTTTTCTCTGCCAGGATCATACTGCGCATGGCATCCTTTTCGACGTCATGAAAAATCCCGCCCAGGGTCTTTTTGATATCTTCATCCGCTTCGGGATTGAATTGGGCGGTCATGGTTTCCTTGACTTGGGTCATGGCATCGTTCCGTTCCTGCTTGCCGGCGATGCGCATGGCATCCGCCAGGCCCGGCTGGATCAGTGCAGTCACTTTGCCGACCAAATCGTCGTCGATTTCTTCCTCGGCGACGACGATTTTTTCTTTACCCATCAACTCCCGCAGTTTGATCTGGCCTTCCACTATTTTTTTGCAATGGCCGTGTCCGAACTCCAGCGCGTTCATCATGATCTCTTCGCTGAGTTCGTTGGCCCCGGCTTCGACCATGACGATGGCGTCGGCGGTGGCGGCCATCACCAGATTGAGGTCGCTGGCTTGGGTTTCTTCATAATTCGGGTTGATGATGAAATTTCCGTCTTTTCTGGCGACGCGTACCCCGGCAACCGGGGTTTCAAAAGGAATGTCGGATACCAGGAGCGCGGCGGAAGCGCCGGTGATGGCGTTGACGTCCGGTGAGTTTTCCTGATCGTGCGAAACTACGAAACAAACGACTTGCGTTTCATTGCGGAATGTTTTGGGAAACATGGGCCGGATCGGCCGGTCGATCAACCGGCAGGTCAGGGTTTCCTGATCTCCGGGCCGGGCTTCCCGTTTCAGATAGCCGCCGGGGATACGCCCCGCGGCATAGGTTTTTTCCCGGTAATCTACGGTGAGGGGGAAAAAGTCGATCCCCTCTCTGGCGCTATTCGCCATGGTGGCTGAAACCAGCACCATGGTGTCTCCATAGCGGACGACGACACATCCGTTGGCTTGCTTGGCCAACCAGCCGGATTCGAGCGATAGGGTTGTTCCATCTAAATCGATTTCTACTTTGTGCTGCTGCATTCAATGTTCTCCAATTTTCTTGATCCTGTTGCAGGATTCTTAATTATCGACGGATGCCCAATTCTTTAATGATGGTTTGATACCGTTGGGCATCTTCTCTTTTGAGAAAGTCCAGAAGTTTCCGCCTTCTGTTGACGATTCGAATCAGGCCGCGGCGGGAATGATGGTCCTTGCCGTGCATTTTAAAATGATCGTTCAAATAATTCAATCGTTCGGTCAACAGCGCGATCTGGACCTCTGAGGATCCGGTATCTGTTTCATTGATCTGGTACTTGGTGATAATACTGGTTTTACCTTCCTTGGTTAATGACATGTAAAAAACCTCCTGTTTTGGATTGGCTTGGGAGGCGGGTTATCGAATGTTTTCGTAGAAAAAATTCCCCGGAAGTTCAGGGCAGGGGCCCTCTGGGGAATCGTTCCTGCGAAAACATTCCAACCGGCATTACTCCCAATACGCATTAACATTGAAAATTTATTCATTTAGACCAACACTCGTTTTAATTTAAAGGCGATTTCATCCGGGTTCAATTTTTGAAATCCCTGTTCATCCACCACCGGTTCCACGATAGCGGCGATCCGTCCTGCCTCTCCGGTCACCCGGAGGTTCATTCCGGGCCGGAAATTTTCGGGCGCTTCCATCACCGCGGTTTTGGTTAAGGGCTTGCCGTGGGCGATGGATGCGATTTGATCCGGATGGACTTTGATTTCCGGAAGGAAATTCAGAACGGCTTCAGTCTCCAATAACTTCTGAGCCAGCGTCCCGTCATCCTGAGCATGGCTCAATTCTTCAAGGGTCAAAGAGGACTGTATGTCAAATTGGCCGACCTGCTCGCGGACCAGCTGGGACATGTGAGCTCCGCATCCAAGAGTCTGGCCGATATCATGGCACAGGGTGCGAATATACGTCCCAGCGGAACATTTTACCCTAAAGGCGACCTCATTTCCTTCTTTATTGAGAAATTCGATGCAATAAATCTGAAGGGTCACCGGTTTTCGGTCAATGGTGATCCCGTTTCTCGCCAGTTTATACAGGGGAACCCCATCTTTTTTCTTGGCGGAGTACATGGGGGGTATCTGTTGTATCTCCCCCTGAAACCCGGCCAGGACTTTTTGGACTTCCTCCTGGGTAATGGCGCCGGCATCTCCCGTGGACAGCACCTGGCCGGTGGCGTCCTGGGTATCGGTGGCGATTCCAAGGGTCATGGTGGCCCGGTAAACCTTGGGCAAGCTGACCAGAAACTGGATCAGGCGCGTCGACCGGTCGAGGCAGATTGGAAGGACTCCTTCGGCTTTGGGATCCAGGGTGCCGATGTGGCCCGCTTTTTTGACTTTGAGCGCACGTTTAACGGATTGCACCATAAAAAAGGAGGATGGTCCCACCGGTTTGTACAGGTTGATTATATTATTCATGGTGCCAGCCGCTGATGATTTTGGTGATCTTTTCGACATGCTCCGCCGTCTTGTCCAATTTGAAATCCAACTCGGGAATGTATCTCAGGTGCAGGTTTTTACCGAGGCAACTCCGGATATATCCCCGGGCGCTGTTCAGCCCCTCGAGGGAGTCCTCTTTTTGTTGTTCGGTTCCCATAATACTGACGTATACCTTGGCATATTTGAGATTATCGCTCAGCTCGGTCTGGGTGACGGTGACGAACCCGATACGGGGGTCCTTCAAGCCATGCTGAATCAGCTTGGAGATTTCCACCAGCAGCAGTTCCTGAACCCGTTGTGACCTTTTATATCGAAACATAATTCTGTTTTCCGCTAATCCTTAATCCGCGTAGCGGTTATGGGCATTGATGATTTCCATCTGGCAGTCGGTCATTTCCGCCAAGTGCAGGTTGTCGACGAAATTCACCACCTGTTTGAGCAATCCATCAAGATATTGAGCGTCCGCATTAACCGCGGCGATCCCCAAATGAAGGCTTTGCCAGACATCCTGATCGCCGACCTCTGCCACGGAAACGTTGAATTTATTCCTCAGCCGGTCCTTGATAGCGCGAATGACCTTGCGCTTGCCCTTCAGGGAATTGTTACCGTGTAAGTAAAATCTCAGTGAACAATAGCCGATATTCATGGCGGTTCCGGTGGTTTCCCAAAGGGCGGTCAAGGTGCAACTTCCTCCAGGATAAACGGTTCTACAATGTCTCCCTGTTTCAAGTCCTGAAACTTGTCCAGCGCCAGGCCGCACTCGTAACCCGAGGCGACTTCCTTGACATCGTCTTTAAAGCGCCTCAGGGACTGGATTTTGCCTTCGTAAACGACCACATTATCCCGGACCAACCGGGCCTTGCAGTTGCGTTCCAGAATTCCGGAAATGACCTGGCACCCGGCGATGACCCCTATTTTTGGAAGTGAAAAAACCTTCCGGACTTCGGCCCGTCCCATGATTTTCTCATGGAAAGTGGGCTCCAGCAGTCCTTCCAGGGCTTTTTTGATATCATCAATGGCGTCGTAAATGACGCTGTACAGCCGGACGTCCACCTTTTCATGGGCGGCCATGGTTTCGGCTTTGAAGGTGGGCCTGACATTGAATCCGATAATGATAGCGTTGGAAGCGCTGGCCAGCAGAACATCCGACTCGGTGATGCCTCCCACTGCGTCGTGAATGATTTTCACCCGGACCCTGTCGGTTCCCAGTTTGTGGAAGGCTTCCTGAACGGCCTCAATGGAACCCTGGACATCCGCCTTGATAATAAGTTTCAATTCCTGAATTTTGCCTTCGACAATTTGTTGATGAAGGTCTTCCATGGTGATACGCGGTTTCTGCGACAATACCGATTCGCGTTTTTGTTGAATCTTCAGATTACTGAGCTGGCGCGCGCGTTTTTCGTCTTTGACCACCATGAAGGTGTCGCCCGGCGTCGGTACTTCGGGAAGCCCGATCACCTCGATGGGGGTGCTGAGGGAAGCCTCGGTAATTTCCTTGCCCTGATCATTGACCATGGCCCGCACCTTGCCGAAATAGTTTCCGGCGATGAACGGATCGCCTACTTTGAGTTTACCTTTCTGTATCATCAGAGTGGCGACGGGGCCTTTGCCTTTATCCAGATGCGATTCGATAATCACTCCGCGTCCCCGCAGTGTTGGATTCGCCTTCAATTCCATGATTTCCGCCTGCAGGAGGATCATTTCCAGCAGATGGTCGACGCCTGTTCCTATCAGGGCCGATACTTCCGTATAGATGGTTTGCCCGCCCCAGTCTTCGGGGAGCAGCCCCTGGTCGGCCAACTGCTTTTTAACCTCGTCGGGTTTGGCGCCGGGCTTGTCAATTTTATTGATGGCGATCAACAGAGGCACACCGCCGGCGTTGGCATGGTGAATCGCTTCCAGAGTTTGCGGCTTGATGCCGTCATCCGCCGCCACCACCAGAATAACGATATCGGTCACCTGCGCGCCACGTGCCCGCATGGCGGTAAATGCTTCATGGCCGGGGGTATCGAGAAAGGTAATGGTCGAATTCTTGATCTGGACCTGGTAGGCGCCGATGTGCTGGGTGATGCCACCCGCTTCATTACTGGTGACATTGGTTTTCCGGATGGCATCCAGCAGGGAGGTTTTCCCATGATCGACATGGCCCATGATGGTCACAATCGGCGGGCGCGGAATTCGGTCTTTCTCTAAATCATCTTCCTCCTCTTCTTCAAAACCCAGTTCCAATTCGGGAGTGATGACTTCAACTTCAAAACCTCTCTGGTCGGCGATTTTCGAGGCCACCTCCAGGCTGAGGCTCTGATTGATGGTGGCCATGGTGCCCAGGGTCATCAAGTCCATGATGATATCGTTGGGGGTGCATTTTAATTTTTCAGCGACATCGCGCAGAGGCATGTCGTCCATCAGTTGGACGATTTCAAATCCCTCTTCCTCCCGAACCGGTTCCTCAACCGGAGGCGCTTCTTCTTTTACGATTTTGGCAGGCGCGGATTTTGGGGTCTCCTTTTTCGCCTTGGCGGCCGGTTTTTCCTTGGGCGCTTTGGAAGTTTTTTTCTTTTCCCCTTCTTCGTGTTTAGTGACTTTAAGTCCCAGTTTTCTGGGAGCTTTCTGTTTCTCGGATTCAGCTTTTTCTTGTTTGGTTTTAGCCTTGGCGGCGGGCCGAGTCTCAGGCGTTTTGCTTTTGGCCCGGGCGGTGGCTTTGGTTTTGACCTCTCCCTTGGCCGCTTTTTTCGCTTCCTCTTCTTTCCTTTTGGCGGCGGCTTTGGCCGCGGTTTTGGCAGTGATGGGCTTAACGACAGTCGACTCTTTTTTAACGGCCGCTTTTTTCTTGACCTTGGCTTTAGCCGTGGCTTTGGGTTTATCCGTGAACAAATCACGAATAAACTGCGCCGCCTCGCCATCGATGGAGCTCATATGGTTTTTGACGGGAACATCCTTTTTCCTGAGCTCGTCGATGATCTTGTCGTTGGGGATATTCAATTCCAACGCCAATTTATTAATTCTGATTTTTACCAATGAAATGTCTCCTAATGCTTTAAGGGAAACGCAAGCGACAGGTTAGTTACCCATGGCGATCTTCCTTCTTAAACATTTTCAAATTTTTCCATATGCAGCCGGGCTAGCTCCACCAGGCTGGTTGCCAATTCCTCGCCGATGCCTTCCAGCGCAGTCAATTCTTCAACTGGAGTCACCGATAATTCGGCAATGGTTTGGAAACCATTGCTTTCCAGTATTTGTACGATGGCCGGGTCCACGTCAGGCAGTTCGCTTACCGGGAACTCCTGATCTTCTTCCTCCACGAGTTCTTCTTCCGTTTCAACA